>JAEYRQ010000395.1 GCA_023435545.1 Pseudomonadota bacterium
GCGGGCCGCACAGCGCGGCCGGCTTCGGTGCTCGGCAATGCCCGGTCCATCAGTCGTCGCTCTTGCTGCGCACGACCGCACCGGTCACCGGGTGCAGATAGAGCTCGACCTTGGCGCCGTTCTTGTCGATCGCATAGAGCTCATAGCAGCCGTCCTCCTCCTTGACCTGGCGCACCTCGTAGCCGAGTTCGACGCCTTTCGCCTTCGCCGCGTCGATGCTCATCCACTGGTCGCGCGGGGCAGCCGCGCAGCGGGCGTCGTCATCGCTCGCATGGGCAGGGATCGCCACCAGCGCGGCGGACAGGGCAGCGGCCGTCAGGAACATGCGGAACATCGTTCTCTCCTTCGATTGACCGGCGTCATTGCCGATGGCGGGGACCCTAGCGAGACTGCGCTGACAGGCCGCTGACCAGGATTGTCAGCGATTTGTCAGCCATGGCGCGGCAGTCTGAAACGATGGCTCACGGATCGATCACCATTCGCCTGCTGCTCGTCGCCGTACTGGCTCTCGCCGCTGCTCCGGCCTGGTCCGACGGCGACCACGATCGCGCGCGCCGCGCCGTGGAGCGCGGTGAGGCGCTGCCGCTGCGGGAGGTCCTCGCCCGTCTCGGCGACGGGCTTGGCGGTCGCGTCGTCGAGATCGAATTCGAGCGCGAGCACGGCCGGTGGGTCTACGAGCTCAAGGTAATCGATGCGGAGGGCCGCCTGCGGGAAATCTATGTCGATGCCCGGACCGCCCGGATCCTCAAGCAGGATGACGACTGATGCGTCTGCTGCTCGTCGAGGACGACGATCGCATTGCCCGCGACGTCTCGGCCGCGCTCCAGGCGGCAGGCTATGTCGTCGAGCGCGTGTCGGATGGCGAGGAGGCGTGGTTCCGAGGTGATACCGAGGACTACGACGGGGCGGTCCTCGACCTCGGCCTGCCGCTGATGGACGGGCTCGCCGTCCTGAAACGCTGGCGAGAGGCCGGGCGCAGCTTTCCCGTCCTGATCCTGACCGCCCGCGGCAACTGGCCGGAGCGTGTCGAGGGCATCGATGCGGGCGCCGACGACTACCTGCCGAAGCCGTTCCGGATGGAGGAGTTGCTGGCGCGGGTCAGGGCGCTGCTGCGCCGCTCGGCGGGGCTGGCGGCCCCGGTGTTCGCCGCCGGGCCGGTGTCACTCGACACGCGGCAGATGCGGGTGACGGTCGAGGGCGTCCCGGTGATGTTGTCGCCGCAGGAGTTCCGGCTGCTTTCTTACCTGATGCACCATGCTGGCCGCGTCGTCTCCCAGATCGAGCTGACGGAGCATCTCTATGCGCAGGACTTCGAGCGGGATTCGAATGCCATCGAAGTCCTGGTCGGACGGCTCCGCCGCAAGCTCGGTGTCGACATCATCGAGACGCGCAGGGGCTTCGGCTATCTGGTCGCAAGGCCGGACGGATGAGCCGCCGCTCGCTAAGGCTCAGGCTGCTCGCCGCCTCGGCGGTATCGATCGCCGCCGCCCTGGTGATTGCCGGCGTCGGGATCGCCGTGCTGTTCTCCCGCCACGTCGAGCGCCGGGTCGACTCCGAACTCGAGACCTACCTGAACCAGATTGCCGGCAATGTGACGTTCTCGCCCGACGGGTCGATCGAGCTCGCCCGGCCGCCCGCCGACCCGCGTTTCAATACACCGCTGAGCGGGCTCTACTGGGAGGTGCGAGATCTTACGGGCAGCCGCTCGATCCGTTCGCGTTCCCTGTGGGACCAGACGCTGCCGCTGCCCCACGATTCCCTCGACAGCATGGACGTTCACCGCCACGTTCTCGCCGGTCCCGGAGCAACGACGCTCATCGTGCGCGAGCGACGCATCACCTACCCGCAGGGGGATCTGCGCGTCGCGGTCGCGATCGATCGAGCCGAGCCGGAAGTGGTGGTGCGCGCGTTCGTCGGCGATCTGGTATTGTCGCTGGGCCTCCTCGGAGCGGTATTGCTCACTGCGGCTGGGGTCCAGGTGAGCTTTGGCTTGCGGCCGCTGGAGGAGGTGCGGCGTGCCGTCGGTGCCATTCGCTCGGGCGCAGCGCTCCGCCTGGGCGGCGACCATCCCGACGAGGTCCAGCCACTCGCCCAGGAAATCGACGACCTCCTCGATGCCCAGGACGTAGCCCTCTCCCGCGCCCGCGCCCGCGCCGCCGAACTCGCCCATGGGCTGCGCACGCCACTGACGGTGCTGTCGACTATTGCGGATCGACTCCGGACGGGCGGGAACGGGCGAATGGCGGACGACATCGATCAGGTCGCCGCTGGTATGCGCCGGCATGTCGAACACGCGATCACCGAAGCGCGCCTCGGCCACCGTGCCGCTGGGCCATCGGCGGTCGAGCCGCTGGTTCGCGACGTCGTCGCGACGCTGCGGCGCACACCAGAGGGCGGGCGATTGTCCTGGACGACCGATATCCCGGCCGGCGCCGCGCTCGCATTGGACCGCGACAGCCTGCTCGAGGCACTCGGCAACCTGGCCGAGAACGCCTCGAAATGGGCACGCTCGGAGGTCCGGATCCGCCTGGCGTACATCGACGGGGCCGCCATGCTCGCCGTCGAGGACGACGGGCCGGGTATCCCCCCGGCCGAGCGGGAGCGGGTGACCGAGCGCTGGCAGCGCCTCGACGGCGATCGATCGGGCAGCGGGCTCGGCCTCGCCATCGTTCGGCAGATCGCCGAGGCGCATGGCGGGGAGCTGCGACTTGGCAGCTCACCGTTGGGAGGCCTGCGTGCTGAGCTGCTCCTGCGCGCTGCGGGGCGTCGACAGGGCGGCGCTTGAACGGACGTTCGGCTTCCCCCATATCCCGTACATCGGGTGGACCGGGTGTCGCCCGAGAACGGAGGCGGGTGCTTCGGGCCCGCGAACAAGGTCGCTTTGAAAGGGCTTTGCCGGTGACGCGCGTATCTTCTCTCAACAGCCCCTATCTTCTCGGCTTCGACGGGATCGAGCGCCTGCTCGATCGCGTATCGCGCAGCGCCGGCGACGGCTTTCCGCCCTACAACATCGAACGCGTCAGGCAGGACGAGGATGGGGCAGGATTTCTCAGGATCACGCTGGCTGTGGCTGGCTTCACCCGTGATCAGCTCGAGGTGACGCTCGAGGAGAACCAGCTTTCGATCCGCGGCCGCCAGTCCGACGAGGAGGGTGGACGCGAATACCTTCACCGCGGCATCGCCGCCCGCCAGTTCCAGCGCACATTCGTGCTGGCAGACGGCATGGAGGTGATCGGGGCGGCTTTGGAGAACGGCCTTCTGGTCGTCGACCTGGCGCGGCCGGAACCGCAGCGCGTCGTGCGCACAATCGAGATCCGCGAAAACCGCTGAACGACAGGGTTCGACGGATCATCGCTCGCAAGAGGATAGACATCATGGAACGGACCAAGAACGAACAGGCCCGCGAGCATCCGGTGATCTCGCCGGAGATGCTGGCCCGCCTGGGTGGCGGGCAGATCGCCTATGTCAAGCCGATCATGTCCGAGGTGCTGAAGGACCTGTTCCCGGAGGCGCCGGAGATGGCGCCGGGCATCCGGCTGTTCGCGCTGCACGCCGCAGACGGGACGCCGATCATGCTGACGGACAGCGAGGACGCGGCGATCGCCGGCGCCCACCAGCACGAACTCGTCACTGTCAGCGTGCACTGACCGGGTCGCAACGACCGGCCCGCCCGAAGCGG
>JAEYRQ010000420.1 GCA_023435545.1 Pseudomonadota bacterium
ACGCCCGAGATCCGCTTCAGGTCGTCCGGCTTGCCCTTGCGGGCCGCCTTGATGCCCTTCGGCTTGTGGCGGTCGTCCACCACCGGGGCGCCGGCCTCTGGCTGCGGCGCGCCGGCCGGGGTACGGGCGGCCTCCGCCTCAGGACGATCGGAGGCCTTCGGCTTTCCGATATTCTGGCGCCGCGCCTTCGGAGTGTCCGGCTCTTCGTGTGGAGCGCCCTCGCCATGCGGTTCGGGCGCGGGCTTCGGCTTCGGCTTTCCGGCACCGTAGAGCGCGGGATCGGTCAGCGCGATCGGGCCACCCAGAGGCGCGGAGTGGTGGCGGCCGTTCTGCGGTCCCGGCTTCGGCGCTCCGCCCGCGGCAAAGGTGTCCAGCAGGGCCTCGAAACTCTCCGGAGTCAGGTCCTCGTAGGTGTCCTTGAACACCTGCACCATCGGCGCGTTGACGCAGGCCCCGAGGCACTCGACCTCCTCCCATGAGAAGTCGCCGTCCGGCGAGACCTCGTGCGCATGCTCCGCGATACGGCTCTTGCAGATGGCGATCAGGTCGCCGGCCCCGCGCAGCATGCAGGGCGTGGTACCGCAGACCTGTACATGCGCCTTCCGGCCAACCGGCTGGAGCTGGAACATGGTGTAGAAGGTCGCGACCTCGTAGACCCGGATATAGGGCATCGACAGCATGTCGGCGACGTAGCGGATTGCCGGTTCCGACACCCAGCCCTCCTGCTCCTGCGCCTTCCACAACAGCGGGATCACCGCGGAAGCCTGCCGGCCGTCCGGATAGCGCCCGATGGTCTTGTGGGCCCAGGCGAGATTGGCCTCGGAGAAGTCGAACGAGGCGGGCTGCTCGTGCCAGAGTCGACGTACGGCCATATCAGCGATCCACCTCGCCGAACACAATATCGAGCGAGCCGAGCACGGCGGAGACGTCCGCCAGCAAATGGCCACGACACAGGAAATCCATCGCCTGCAAATGCGCGAAGCCGGGCGCGCGGATCTTGCAGCGATAGGGCTTGTTCGAGCCGTCGGAGACGAGATAGACGCCGAACTCGCCCTTCGGGGCCTCCACCGCGGCGTAGACCTGGCCGGCCGGCACCTTGTAGCCCTCGGTATAGAGCTTGAAGTGGTGGATGAGCGCCTCCATCGAGCGCTTCATTTCACCGCGCTTGGGCGGGACGATCTTGTGGTCGGTCGACGACACCGGCCCCTGCCCCTCCGGTTTCCGGAGCTTCTCCAGGCATTGCTTCATGATCGCGACCGATTGGCGCATCTCCTCCATGCGGATGAGATAGCGGTCGAAGCAGTCGCCGTTCTTGCCGACGGGGATGTCGAACTTCATCTCCTCGTAGCATTCGTAGGGCTGCGCCTTGCGCAGGTCCCAGGCGGCGCCCGAGCCGCGCACCATCACGCCGGAGAAGCCCCAGGACCAGGCGTCGTCCAGGCTGACGACGCCGATGTCGACGTTGCGCTGCTTGAAGATGCGGTTGTCGGTGAGCAGGCCCTCGATGTCGTCGCAGACCTTGAGGAACGGATCGCAGAAATCCCAGATGTCATCGACCAGTTCGGGCGGCAGGTCCTGGTGCACGCCGCCGGGGCGCACATAGGCCGAGTGCATGCGGGCGCCCGAAGCGCGCTCGTAGAACACCATCAGCTTCTCGCGCTCCTCGAAGCCCCACAGTGGCGGGGTGAGCGCGCCGACGTCCATGGCCTGCGTCGTGACGTTCAGGAGATGCGACAGGAGACGGCCGATCTCGGAATAGAGCACCCGGATCAGCTGTCCCCGCTTCGGCACCTCGATGTCCAGCAGGCGCTCGACCGCGAGAGCGAAGGCATGTTCCTGGTTCATCGGCGCGACATAGTCGAGCCGATCGAAGTACGGGACCGCCTGCAGGTAGGTCTTGTACTCGATCAGCTTCTCAGTGCCGCGATGCAGCAGGCCGATATGCGGATCGACCCGCTCGACGACCTCGCCGTCGAGCTCCAGCACCAGACGAAGAACTCCATGCGCCGCAGGATGTTGCGGGCCGAAGTTGATGGAGAAGTTGCGGACGTCTACTTCAGGCATGGCGAGCTCACTGCTTCGCTTTCTCGTCGCCGGGCAGCACGTACTCGGTGCCCTCCCAGGGGGACAGGAAGTCGAAGTTGCGGAATTCCTGGCTGAGGCGGACCGGCTCATAAACTACGCGCTTGGCCGCGTCGTCGTAGCGCACCTCGACAAAACCGGTCAGTGGGAAGTCCTTGCGCAGCGGATGCCCCTCGAAGCCGTAGTCGGTCAGGATACGTCTTAGGTCCGGATGGCCGGAGAACAGGACGCCGTAGAGATCGTAGGTCTCCCGCTCGAACCAGAGCGCGCCGGACCAGATCTCGGTGAGGCTGGGAACCGGCGTCCTGTCGTCCGTCTCGACCCTGACCCGGATGCGCTGGTTCTGGCGCGGGCTGAGCAGGTGGTAGACGACGTCGAACCGCTTCTCCCGCTCGGGATAGTCGACCCCGCAGGCGTCGATAAAGCAGACGAACTGGCAGCGGATGTCGTCGTGCAGGAACCGGGCCGTCTCGACCAGCCGATCAAGCGGCACCGACACGCACAACTCATGGTGCTTCACCGTCCAGTCCAGCGACTTACCTCCCAGAGATTGGGCGATGTAGTCGCCGAGTTCCGCCAGCGCTTCGTCCATGCCAGTGCTCCGAGAGGCGCCGGGTCAGCGCTCGATGGTGCCGGTACGTCTGATCTTCTTCTGCAGCAGCAGCACGCCGTACAGAAGCGCCTCGGCCGTCGGCGGACAGCCCGGCACGTAGACATCGATCGGGACGACCCGGTCGCAGCCCCTGACGACCGAGTAGGAGTAGTGGTAGTACCCGCCCCCATTGGCGCAGGACCCCATGGAGATGACGTAGCGGGGCTCCGGCATCTGGTCGTAGACCTTGCGCAGCGCCGGAGCCATCTTGTTGGTGAGCGTGCCCGCCACGATCATGACGTCCGACTGCCGCGGGCTGGCGCGCGGTGCGAAGCCGAACCGTTCCGCGTCATAGCGCGGCATCGACATCTGCATCATCTCAACAGCGCAGCAGGCCAGCCCGAACGTCATCCACATGAGCGAGCCGGTGCGCGCCCAGTTGATGAGATCATCCGTCGCCGTGACCAGGAAGCCCTTGTCGGCGAGCTCGGCGTTGACGTCGCTGAAGAAGGGATCGTCGGTGCCGACCGGCCGGCCGGCCGCATCGACCAGGCCCTTGGGGCGGGGCGCGACGAGCGTGTCGCCCGGCTCGCGGATCAGTCCCATTCCAGAGCTCCCTTGCGCCACTCGTAGACGAACCCGACCGTCAGCACTCCGAGGAAGATCATCATCGACCAGAACCCGAACCATCCGAGATCGCCGAACGCCACCGCCCAGGGGAACAGGAACGCCACCTCGAGATCGAAGATGATGAAGAGGATGGACACGAGATAGAATCGCACGTCGAACTTCATGCGCGCGTCGTCGAACGCATTGAAGCCGCATTCATATGCGGAGAGTTTTTCCGGGTCGGGGTTACGGTAGGCGATCACGAACGAGGACACCATCAAGGCGAAGCCGATCACCCCGGCCACGCCGATGAAAATGGCGATCGGAAGATACTCCTGGAGAATCTCCGGCATGACGCCTGAACGTGCTCCTCATGGCGGCGCGTTGCTGCACCGCACAGCTCCATCCTTCTCGGGGCGTAGAACTAGCCCACGCCCCCACCGAGAGCAAGCGCTGCCGGCCCTGCACCGAATGGTTTTGCGCAATTCACGCCCGCCTTCCCGCAGGTTAGCGGATATGGCAATGTGTCGCGCGGTCCGGCCTTGCCGTGACCTCGAATACATGGAGGGAAGTCGGGTCGGCTCCAACTGACCGGGGCCGGCGGCTTTGGGGTGTCAATTTGCGTATCCAGTTGCTTTCGTTGCTTGGTACCGGCGTGATTCTCGCCGGCTGCAATGTCCTCCACGAGGACAGGAACTCCTACATTCTGGGCTTCTCGGACGACGCGGTCGTTCGCGCTCCTCTCAAGTCGCAGGTCAAGTCGCAGGATGGTACGCAGGCGGCGGCGCAGCCTGGTGAGTTCGTTGTTGAATTCCGGGCACGGACCGGCCCGGACATCATCGGGCACACATTCATCGCTTATGGCCGGGTCGCGGAGGACCACTCGATCGCCGACGAGAAGACCGCCGGCCTCTATCCCAAGGACAATATCGGCGGGTTCGTCTTCGGGATCACCGGCACCGAATCGACGATGACGCCGGTTGCTCTCGACGAGATGATTCCTCCGAGCATCGTCTACCGGCACCGGCTGAGCGCGGAACAGTACGCCCGGCTGCTCGCTGCGATCGAGGAGGCGAGGGCCGACCCGCCGGACTGGAGCTGGGCCGGCTACAACTGCAACAGCTTCGTCGCCGACATGGCGCGCGTGGTGGGCCTGAAAGTGCCCACCGGGTACACCTGGCTGGCGCCGATGCTGCTCGTCTCGGAGCTAAAGCACCTCAACGACTGAGCGAGGCCAGGCGCAGGCCGGGACCGGCCGCGTGGCTGGCCACGGCTTGGCGTCCGCCGAATCATCTCACTTCGCCCGGGCCAGCCTTTCTGCTGCCGCCGCTTCGCCAAGCTGGGGGATGTCGAAGCGCTGGGCGAAGACACCGCGGCCCGAGCCGTCCTGGAGCGCCGAGGTCCAGGCGGCGGCGAAGCGGCCCTGGTCGAGCGCGACGAGCGCGGGTGCGAACTGGTTGTGCTCGGTCGTCGTGTTCATCCGGAACTCCGCGTCGACGCGAGTGCCGTTGGCGGCGAAGCCCTGCGCGTAGACGCCATGACCGGAGCCGTCCTGGCGGGCCGACGTCCAGGCCGCCAGAAAACCATCACCGATCGCCGTTAATGCCGGCCAGAACTGGTCGTGCTGCGTCATCCGATTGACCAGGAACTCCGCCCCCGCGAGGTCACCAGTCTGGGTCAGCCGCTGGCCAAACACGTCCAGGCCCGAGCCTATCCGGCCAGGCGATGTCCAGACCACCACCGTCCCGGCGCCGAGCGCGGCGATCGCCGGCTCGCCCTGGTCGGCGCCCTGCGTCTGGTTGACCAGGATCTCTCCGCCCTGCGGTTGCCCTGCCTTGGTGAAGCGGCGCATATAGACGTCGAGGCCGGAGGCCGGCTCGTGCCGCGAGGCCCAGGCGACCGCAAACCCGCCGTCGCCGAGACTGGCGACCGCCGGCTGCCACTGGTCCCCGCCCGCCGAGACGTGCACCTGGGTCTCGACGCCCTGCCGCCGCCCCGCCTTGTCGAAGCGCTGGGCGTAGACCCCGAGGCCGGAGCCGTCCTGGCCCGCCGACTCCCACACCACCACGAAGCCATCGTCGCCGAGCGCGGCCACCGCTGGGCGCATCTGGTCGCCCGCGGTGTGGCTGTTGACCCGGATCTCCGGGCCGGCCCGGCCGCCCGCCTAGGCGAACCGCTGCGCGATCAC
>JAEYRQ010000461.1 GCA_023435545.1 Pseudomonadota bacterium
TTGCACGGGTTGCCGTCGGCCGTGACGCCGACGTTGTCCTGGTTGGCCGTCGAGATCCAGCCCGCCGCGGGCGCGAGCTCGTGCGGGATCGCGGTGTCCGCGAGGTCGCCGGTCCACTCGTACTCGCCGGTGCCGGGCAGCAGCATGTGCGGGCAGTAGCCCGTGTACGCGCCGGTCTCCTCGTCGATCTCGAGCGTGCGCGCGCGGGGATCGCGCACCGGGATGCGCGCCTGCGTCGACCACATGATCGAGTCGCGGTCGACGATCATGAAGTTCTGCGAGCCGCCCTCGAAGTGGTCGAGCGCGGCGCGGCCCTCCTCGACGTTCGTCGCGGTCATGAGCGCGGTGAACGTCGCGAGCTCGTTCGAGGGCTCCCAGCCGGTGTAGCGCACGCTGATCGCGTGGTACCGGTTGGGCTCGACCTCGTCGGCGACGCAGCTCCCGGGCAGGAACTGGCTGCCCGGGCGGTGCGGCGTGTACGCGAAGCGCACCGTGACGGGATCGCCGATGTTCAGGCCGATCGTCTCCTCGTGGAACGCGATCGGCATCTGCGAGCCGTTGAAGAGCACGGTGCCCCCGACGACGTTGCCGTCGGCGTCGCACACCGTCGTGCCCTCGGCGCCCGTGAGCTGCTCCTGGTAGCCGTCGGTGACGTCGTAGCCGGTGGTGGTCACGCCCCACGCGATGTCGCGGTTGAAGCCGATGACGACGCCCGGCAGGCCCGCGAACGCAGTGCCCTGGGAGTCGATCATGTCCTCGCCGCCCATGCGCGCGGTGTTGAGGTGCACGTACCACCACACCGCCGGCGAGATGAGCGAGAGGTGCGGGTCGTTGGAGAGGATCGGGTTGCCGCTCGCGGTGTGCTCGCCGGCGACCGTCCAGTTGTTCGAGCCGCGCGTGACGAGGTCGCCGAAGATGCGCGCCTGCCGCTCCTCGATGCGGTCGAGGAAGGGCATCGCGCCGCGGATCGCGCGCAGGTCGGGCACGAAGCGCGCGCTCGGGCGGCGCGGATCGATCCCCGGCAGGAAGGCGCTGGTCGTGCCGTCGGGGAAGCCGTCGTCCGTGAACGCCGCGCGCGCCGGGGGCTGGGTGTACATGTCCTCGAAGAAGCCCGAGCGCGCCGCGATGCGCGCGTCGGCGTCGCCCGCCGGGAACGCCTCGGTCACGGCGGCCAGGCGCACCGAGCGGTTCAGGTCGTCGCGGGGATCGAAGCTGAGGTTCGCGGACTGGAAGCGGGCCAGCGCGAAGATGTCCTCGGGCTCCCAGTGCCCGAACGTCGGGCTCGTGAGCACGAGGTTGATGACCTCGGCGCCCTGGACCGCGGGGTCCTCCTCACGGCGGTTCACCGCGTCGATGTAGAGGTTGATGCCCTCGACGAAGGCCTCGGCGCTGCGCCGCGAGACGTCGCCCTCCGGGAGCGAGGCGTAGATCTCCGCGCCCATCCGGCGGTAGCCCTCCCAGCGCGAGATGGTGTCGTCCTCGAGCGAGTCCTCGCCCGCGATCTCCGCGATGCGACCGAGCACGCTGCGACGGATGAACTCCATCTGCGCGAAGCGGTCGCGGCTCATCAGGTAGCCCTGCACCACGAGCACGTCGTGGCGCGTGGTCCCGTAGATGTGCGGGATGCCGCGCTCGTCGTAGACGACCTCCACTTCGCCGTCGAGCCCGGGCAGGGCGAGGTCGAGCCCCGTGCCGGCGTCGGTGCCCGCGTCGGTGACGGGGGTGTCGTCGTCGCCGCACGCGACGATGAAGATCAAGGATGACAAGGTGAGGAGCGCCAACCGGAACCGCTGCGTCATGGCGCGGGATGATACACGCGTGAAACACGGGCGGTGAAACACGCTTGACGCGCGGCCTGCGGAGTCACACACACGCGCCCGCGAGGAAGAAGGCATGGCCCAGCTGAGCATCGAGACCCTGAGGAGCGCCCTGTCGAAGGTCGTCGATCCCGTGTTCGACAAGCCGATGCTCGAGATCGGGGCGCTGGACGAGCTCGCGGTCGAGGGCGAAAAGGCCAAGATGCGGGCCCACCTCGCGACTCCCTCGCCGGCCGTGCGGGCGAAGCTGGAGGCCGAGCTCGAGCGGGCAGCGCGCGAGGCGGGCGCGAAGGACGTCGAGATCGCGATCGACGTGCAGGTGCCCACGCGCGAGGTGATGGGCGACGACCCGATCCCGGGCGTGAAGAACGTCGTGCTCGTGATGAGCGGCAAGGGCGGGGTCGGCAAGAGCACGACCGCGGTGAACCTGACGCTCGCGCTCAAGCGCGCGGGGCTCCGCGTCGGCATCCTCGACGCCGACATCTACGGCCCCTCGATCCCGACGATGATGGGCGTGCACGGCCACCCGCCGACGCAGGGCGACAAGACGATCGTCCCGCTCGAGCGCTTCGGCGTGAAGATGATGTCGATCGGCTTCCTGCTCGAGGACGACAAGCAGGCGGTCATCTGGCGCGGTCCGATGCTGCACAGCGCGCTGCAGCAGTTCCTGAAGGACGTCGCGTGGGGCGAGCTCGACTATCTCGTGCTCGACCTGCCGCCCGGCACCGGCGACGTCGCGCTCACGATGGCGCAGAAGCTCAAGGTGAGCGGCGTCGTGGTGGTGACCACGCCGCAGGAGGTCGCGCTCCAGGACGTCTACAAGTGCGTCTCGATGTGCAGCAAGCTGAGCCTGCCGATCCTCGGCGTCATCGAGAACATGAGCTACTTCGTGGACAGCGCGGGCGTGCGCCACGAGCTCTTCGGCAAGGGCGGCGGCCAGAAGATCGCGGAGTTCGCGAAGGCCCCGCTGCTCGGCCAGATCCCGCTCGAGCCGCCGGTGCGCGAGTGGGGCGACAAGGGCCTGCCGATCGTGCAGAGCGTCCCCGACAGCGCCGCCGCGCGCGCGTTCACCGACGTGGCCGACGCGCTGACCGCGAAGGTCGCGAACCTGCACTTCGAGAGGACGGGCGGCACGCGCATTCCGGCGGCCAAGGGCCCGACCCGGCTCCGCATCGTGCGCTGAGCCTCGGGCTCGTCAGAACCGGATCGCGATCGAAGCACCCGCATCGGCGCCCGGCGCGGACGGGAGGAGCAGAACCTGCTCGCTGTCGACGTCGTGTCCCAGGACGCCGACGATCAGCAGTGCAAGCCCCGCCGCCTGCACGACCGTCCCACTGATTCCCATCGCCCACGGTACGAGCTCGTCTCGGCCCAGGCCCCAGAGCACTCC
>JAEYRQ010000511.1 GCA_023435545.1 Pseudomonadota bacterium
GACGCCGGTCCCGGCCCAGGCTCACCTTTCTGCATTTCCACGAGAGGTTCCGGGACATTTGCATCATGCCGGCTGGCGCGGCGGCCGGTAGCATTTCCGGATCGAAACCGGCTGCGAGCCGGCAACATCCGGAGGCGACATGTACCGAACCGTCCTCGATATCGTCCGGCAGATGGCCGTTGTCCTTGCGCTGTCGGCACCGGCCGCCGCGGGCGGCGCACATGCGATCGACCCAGGCCTTGAGAGGCTCCCGATTGCCGAACTGAAGCAGATCTATCTCGTCTGCGAGCGCCAGGCCGCGGAAGGTGAACGCGATAGGGGCTGGGCGATGCATTGCTCGACTGCCTATGAGATTCTGAAGCGACGTGCCTTCGGCGGTGAATTCCGCCGTTTGAAGGAATGGGCGGATGCCCAGGCATATGCCGTCGCGCTGGATGAAGCGTCGGCCGGCGCTCGGGATGGAGACTGTTCCTCGCCCTAGCTGAGGGCGCCTGCCATTGTCTGTTGCGGGACGGCTGACGCGCGTTGGACAGGCTTGCTTCTCCACGACAGTTGCGCCAGGCATTAACCCGAGCGCCGACCGCGCCGTGCGGACGGTGTTGACGCCGGCTGACGCCCTGCGGCTACAGTCGTACGAGACCTGTGCCGCCGTTGCCGGACCCGACATGCCGCAGCCCCGTCCCGATCCCGCGCCGCGCAAGTATCCGCCCTGGGTCGCCGTGCTCAGACGATCGGTGAGGACGCCCGACGAGATGCTCGGTGGCCAAACCGCGAACGGGATCGCCGAGTGGCTTCTGTCAGATGCAATGCGCGAGGGCGACCTCCTCGTCCTGTTCGAGATGCTCGTCTGGCGCATCGTGGCGATGGGCATACCGCTGGACAGGGCCAGCCTGCATGTCGGCACCCTGCATCCCGAATTCTTCGGGTTCGCCTGGAACTGGCTGCGGGCCGATGGCATCTGCGACGAAGTCAGGGTCGAGGAGGGCGCGCGCACGTCCGAGGCATACCGCCGCAATCCGCTGTACCGGGTCATCGAGTATGGCGAGACGATCGTGGGTCGCACCTCCGACCCTGACGTGCGTGCGCGCTTCCCGCTGTTCGCCGATCTGGCGGCCGAGGGCATCGAGGAATACATTGCGATGCCGCTCGGAGGCGGCGGCGCCTATCACAACGCGGCGACGGTGGCGACCCGGCATCCGGAAGGGTTCTCGCCCGAGAACCGGGCCGATCTGGAGCGGATATTCGAGCTCTTTGCGCTGCACGTGGAGCGCCACATCGTCCTGCGCATTGCCGCAAATGTACTCGACATCTATCTCGGCCACGCAGCTGGTGGCCGCGTGCTCGCGGGCTCGATCAAGCGCGGGTCGGGCGAGCCGATTCGTGCGGTGATCTGGGCATCAGACCTGCGCGGATTCACGGACCTGTCCGAACGCCTTGCCGGTCCCGACATGATCGCCCTGCTCAACGCCTATTTCGACGTGATGGCCGGCGCGGTGATGGCGCATGACGGTGAAGTCCTGAAGTTCATCGGCGACGGTCTGCTGGCGGTGTTTCCCTATTCGTCCTTTCCGACCCCTGAGGCAGCCGCGATTTCGGCGCTGTCGGCTGCCGAGGCTGCGGTCGCGGCAGTTGCTAGGCTGAACGTCGACCCTCCCGAAGAACTCGCCGCCCTCGAAGGCTGGCGGCCGCTGCGCACCGGTGTTGCCCTCCACGAGGGAGACGTATTCTTCGGTAACGTTGGAGCGCCCCAGCGGCTCGATTTCACGGTGATCGGGCGGGCGGTGAACGTCGCCAGTCGTGTCGAGTCGCTGACCAAGGAGGTAGGCCGCGACGTGCTGCTGACCGAGCCCGTCGCCGCACTTCTGGACGTGCCGCTCGAATGTCTCGGGGACTACGCGCTGCGGGGCGTAACTGGCCGTCTGACGGTGTTCGCCCCCGCAGTGCGCGTTTAGGTTGCCTGCGTCCCCTTGCCGCGGACCTATCCTGCCCCACATACCTGCTGCCTCCGAGCCGGCCGCGGCTCGTTCCAAGGCAGCGTGTGCCGGCCAAGCCTCGCCCCAGTCCTGCCCAGGCGTGACAACCTTCGAGCCCCCATACCCAGATGCAGCCCATCATCTCCGTGTCCGGTCTCACGAAGACCTATTCCAACGGCTTCCAGGCGCTGAAAGGCGTCGATCTCGATATTCGCAAGGGCGAGATCTTCGCGCTGCTCGGGCCGAACGGTGCCGGAAAGACGACGCTGATCTCGATCGTCTGCGGCATCGTCACCCCCAGCGGGGGGCGTGTCAGCGTCGGTGGACACGATATCCTCGACGACTACCGCGCCGCCCGCTCGATGATCGGGCTGGTGCCGCAGGAACTCACCACCGATGCCTTCGAGTCGGTGTGGGCCACGGTCTCGTTCAGCCGGGGTCTGTTCGGCCGCCGCGCCGACCCGGCCCATATCGAGAAGATCCTCCGCCAGCTGTCGCTCTGGGACAAGAAGGACCAGAGAATCATGACGCTCTCGGGCGGCATGAAGCGGCGAGTGATGATCGCCAAAGCGCTGTCGCACGAGCCCGAGATCCTGTTCCTGGACGAGCCAACGGCGGGCGTCGACGTCGAACTCAGGCGTGACATGTGGAACCTGGTCCGCGAGCTGCGAGCGGGTGGCGTCACCGTAATCCTGACGACTCACTATCTCGAGGAGGCCGAGGAGATGGCCGACCGGATCGGCGTGGTGAACCGGGGCGAGCTGATCCTCGTGGAGGAGAAGGCTGAACTGATGCGCAAGCTCGGCCGCAAGGAGCTGATGCTGCATCTGACCGAGCCGGTCGAGTCGGTACCCCCGGAACTGTCGGTCTACGCGCTGGAGCTGTCCGCCGACCGCAGCGAGCTGACTTACACATACGACACGCAGGCCGAGCGCACCGGGATCACCTCCCTGCTGCGCGATCTGTCGGCGGCCGGCATCCGCTTCCGCGATCTCCAGACGAGCCAGAGCTCGCTCGAGGAGATCTTCGTCAGCCTGGTGAGTGAACGGCAATGAACTTCGTCGCAATAGCCACGATCTACCGGTTCGAGATGGCGCGCATGCGCCGCACGATGCTGCAGAGTGTCGTTTCGCCGGTGATATCCACCTCGCTCTATTTCGTCGTGTTCGGCGCGGCGATCGGCTCGCGCATCACCGAAATCGATGGGGTGAGCTATGGCGCGTTCATCGTGCCGGGGCTGATCATGCTCATGCTGTTCACGCAGAGCCTGTCGAATGCCTCGTTCGGCATCTATTTCCCGCGCTTCGTCGGCACCATCTACGAGGTGCTGTCGGCGCCGGTGTCGTATCTCGAGATCGTCATCGCCTATGTCGGTGCAGCCGCGACCAAGTCGATCATCCTCGGGCTGATCATCCTGGCGACAGCAAGCCTGTTCGTGCCGCTGAGGATCGAGCATCCCGGCTGGATGTTGGTGTTCCTGGTGCTCACCGCGGTCACCTTCAGCCTGTTCGGCTTCATTATCGGCATCTGGGCGGAGAATTTCGAGCAGCTCCAACTCGTGCCGCTGCTGATCGTCACGCCATTGGCGTTCCTGGGGGGTACTTTCTACTCGATCGAGATGCTGCCGCCGGTCTGGCAGCAGATCTCGCTCGCAAATCCCGTGGTCTACCTCGTCTCCGGCTTTCGATGGAGCTTTTACGGGCTCTCGGACGTCAGCTTCGGTGTCAGCCTGACCATGACGCTGGTGTTCCTGGCGATCTGCCTTGCGATCGTCGCCTGGATCTTCAGGACCGGTTACAAGCTCAAGCAGTGAGCCGCCCGGCGGATCAGCGATTGCCTTGGCAGGTCGCATTGGCCACCGTGAGGCTGTCGCCGATTCTGGCATACCGGGAGATCGCCATGTCCAAGCTCGCCCTTGCAGCCCCCATCCTCGTCCTCTGCGGCGTTGCCGTCGCATCGCCGGCTGGTGCACAGGGCGCAGACACGCCGCCCGATATCGTCGCCGACCAGATCCGCAGCCAGGGCTTCACCTGCGACACGGCCGAAAGCGCGACCCGCGACGAGGGCGATACCACGCCCGGCGAGCAGGCCTGGATCCTGACCTGCTCCAACGCGACCTACCGCGTGAAGTTCGTGCCGGACCAGGCGGCGCATGTCGAGCAGATCGACTGACGCTGGTTGGGGCCGTCGGCAGCGGCCGTCCGATCCGCGCGACCATGCGAATAACAGGGGGTGAACCGCCATGATCAGCCTGAAGACCTTCTACGACGAGCACCCGATCAACGAGACCGAGATCGTCGAGAAAGTCGAGGCGGACGGCATCGCCCGCGACGACATCCGCCCTGAGCACCTCTCGCGCCACGACCAGGACCACTACGGCGGCCTCGCGGCCACCGACACGCTCGTCGCCAAACTGCGCATCCAGCCGGGGATGCATGTTCTCGACATCTGCTCGGGCATGGGCGGCACCAGCCGCTACCTCGCCTACCGGCACGGGGCGGTGGTTCATGGCGTCGATCTGACGGAATCGCGCGTCGTCGGCGCCCAGCGGCTGACCGAGATGGTCGGTCTCGGGGATCGGGTAACGTTCAGCGTCGGCGATGCGGCACATCTCGACCTCGGCGCCGAACGCTTCGACCGGGCGATCAGCCAGGAGGCGTTCCTGCACATCACCGACCGCGAGAGCCTGTTCGCCGGCTGCTACAATGTGCTGAAGCCCGGTGGCGGCCTCGGCTTCACGGACTGGACGGCGACGGAAAAGCTCGGGCCGGAGGCGCGGGCCTTCTTCGCCGAGACCTTCGCCGCGCCGAAGCTGATCGGTCTGCTCGACTATGTGGAGCTTCTCAAGGGCGCCGGCTTCGTCGACGTGCAGGCGATGGACCTCTCCGCCGAGTGGCGGGCGATCCTGACCGAGCGGTTGGAGATGTTCCGTTCGCTGGAGCGGGAGACGGTGGCCCGCTTTGGCCAGGATCGCTTCGACACCTATATCCGCAACTACGAGTTCTTCGTCGATGCGATCGGCTCCGGCGCACTCGGGGGAGGGCGGTTCATCGGCTGGAAGCGCTGAACCGAACCTGACTCGCCACTGCGCGTTTGTCGAGGACGATAAGATCATCAACCACGGGAGGATCGGCAGACGATGGCCATATCGCAGAAGGAAGAAGCGCGGGCACTGAGCGCGGACGAGCGGGACCTCGTCGAGAAATCGCATCATCCGATGCTGCAGGAGATTCCCGACGCCGAGCTCGCCAGTCTCGTGAAGCTGGTGCGCGAGCGCCGCGACAAGGCCAAGGCGCAGGCGAACCAGCGTCGCCGCGAGATGCGCGGCAAGGGCGCGCCGAAGGGCGCCACCCCGTCGGCCGCCGACGAGGGCTCCAAGCTGAAGCTCGCCGTGCTGGCGATGGCGGTCCGCAGGCTCAACAGCGAGTCCGAACGCCGCCGCCGCATGGGCGCCAGCGCCGACATGGCCGACAACGCCCGCAAGGCACTCGCCATGAAGCGCGCCGCCGAGGCGGACAAGGGTCCCGAATTCAACAGCCGCCATGCGCGCAAGGGCATGCGAAAAATCGCCAACAAGCGCGGCGAGAACCTCGTCGACCCGATGGAGCGCGGCCGCCTGCGCAAGGCCGGTGCCGTTGCCCAGGCCAAGCGCGACGCCAGGTAGGACATAATCCCGCGGTCGCGGCGTGGCCGACCATGCCGCTTCCGCCCGCGCCCGCTCCGTGCTAATCACCGGCGCCAATCTTTTCCGACGCGATCCGACTCGCCCTCGACAGATGTCTGCCGAGGCCACCGGGTCCCATTTCCGGAGTTGGCGATGACCGAGACGAGCCCGACCGCGGCGTTGCGGGAGACGGAGTCCCATTCCTTCGGGGCCGTCGCCCTGACATTCGACGACGTGCTGCTGAGGCCCGGGCACTCGGAAGTGATGCCCGGCGCGGTCGATACCTCGACGCGGCTGACGCGCTCGATCCGGCTCAACATACCGATCCTGTCCTCGGCGATGGACACGGTGACCGAGTCGCGCCTCGCCATCGCCATGGCCCAGGCCGGAGGCATCGGCGTCATCCACCGCAACCTCGATCCCGACCGCCAGGCCGAGGAAGTCCGGCAGGTCAAGAAGTTCGAGTCCGGCATGGTGGTGAACCCGGTCACCATCACCCCTGACCAGAGCCTTGCCGATGCGCTGGGGCTGATGCGCGATCACGGCATTTCCGGCATCCCGGTCGTCGAGCGCAACGGCAATGGCGAACAGACCCGCCTCGTCGGCATCCTGACCAACCGCGTCGTGCGCTTCGCCACCAATCCCAACCAGCCTGTCTCCGAACTGATGACAAAGGAGCAGCTGATCACCGTGCGCGAGACGGTCAGCCAGGAAGAGGCCAAGCGCCTGCTGCACCAGCATCGCATCGAGAAGCTGCTGGTGGTAGACGCGGACTACCGCTGCATCGGGCTGGTCACGGTGAAAGACATCGAGAAGGCGCGCCTGCATCCCAATGCCGCGAAGGACGAGCAGGGCCG
>JAEYRQ010000595.1 GCA_023435545.1 Pseudomonadota bacterium
TGCCCGGACAGGCATTAAGCGACCAGACCGCGACACAAGCAAAATTGACGGTCCCGAAAAGGTGCAGTCGCGGTCCGGCGAAAGTGGACAGACAGAGGTCGGTCACCAGTCTCCGGTCCCTTGCGAAGGGACTATCCCGAAGGATTCTGTGGCCAGCACAGTCCGCTTGCCCGGGACACATATAGATCTAACCCATGGGGCCCCTTCCAGAGAGAATGGGTCGGCCCACCGGTCGCAGCCCCACCTGTCAACAGAGCCGACTTCGCCGGCTGCGCAAGACGAGGAAGCCGCTATCGATCCATACGACGATGACAGCGCAGCGTTCGCTTAGGGAAGGGGGTCGAAAAGTTGAGTGTCGCGGACTTGGAAACCGGCGCCGGGCCCACTTTTTCAGGGTGTCGAGTTTTAAGGGGGGGGTGCTCCCCGCGACCTCGTCGGAGAGCGGTCCTAACCGTCACCGCAGCCCATCTTCCCTTCCTGCGCACGCCTTGCGAGAGTGGCGCCGAGGATGGGGCGGTTGAAGTCAACGAATTTCGAATTCCTGGCGCGACATGACCGGCGGCTGGTTCAGCTCGCCGGCCTGGGGGAGCGCTACTTCACCGACGACCCGGCGACATCGCTGGTCAAGATGCGCCAGTACGCCGAAGTGCTCTGCGGACTCATCGCCGCGCGGGCCGGGTTGCTGGACCAGCCGGGCGAGAGCTTCGCCGACAGGCTGCGGCGGCTTCAGTTCGAGCGGGTTCTGCCGCGAGAAGCCGGCGACCTGTTCCACCAGCTTCGCGTCGCGGGCAATCGCGCGGCTCACCAGTACCAAGGCACTCATGCTGAGGCTCTGACGGCGCTCAAGGTCGCCCGACAGCTGGGGGTATGGTTCCACGTCTCGCGCAGCGGCGATCGTGGGTTCAATCCGGGCCCGTTCACCCCGCCCCGACCGCCGGCGGATCCGACCGGTCCGCTTCGGGAGGAACTCGACCGCCTTCGTGACGAGCTCAGCGCGTCCCAGACGGAGGTGGAGCGCCATCGCGCGGAAGCCGAGCGGGCCGCTGAAGCGAAGCTGAGCGCGGAGGAGCTGGCGCAACGGGAGGCTGAAGAGAAGGCCGAGTGGGCACAGCTCGCGTCTGAGACCGACGCTCAGCTGAAAGACCTGGCCGATCAGCTGGCCTCGCTCCAGGCCGCGGCCGAAGCGCAGCCCGCCGAGGCAGAAGCGTTCGTGGAGATGGGCCAAGCGGCCGCCAAGGACATCACGCTGGACGAGGCGGCCACGCGCACCATCATCGATCAGCAGCTGAGGGACGCCGGCTGGGAAGCCGACACCCAGACCCTGCGGTATTCCGCCGGCACCCGGCCGACGAAGGGCCAGAACCTCGCTATCGCCGAATGGCCGACCGCGACCGGCCCCGCCGATTATGCCCTGTTCGCGGGCATGACCCTGGTCGGGGTGATCGAGGCGAAGCGGAAGAACAAGAACGTCATGGCCAGCCTCGATCAGGCCGAGCGCTACGCCAGAGGCATCAAGGGCGTTGAGGCTAATCTGGCCGATGGCGCGCCCTGGGGGGAGCATCGCGCACCTATCGCCTTCTCCACCAATGGCCGCCCCTATCTGCGCCAACTCGAGACCGCGTCGGGGATTTGGAGGCGGGACCTCCGGCGCGCGACCAATCCCGGCAAGGCGCTGATGGGCTGGCCTTCGCCGGCGGGTCTGATCGAACGTCTGGAGGTGGATCGGGACGCGGCGGAGGCCGCGCTGGCGACGCAGGGGTTCGACTTCGGTTTTCCCCTGCGGCCGTACCAGAAGAAGGCCGTCGAGGCGGTGGAGATGGGACTGGCCGAGGACCGCACCCACATGCTCGTCGGCATGGCGACAGGGACGGGCAAGACCAAGCTGGCCATTGCCATGCTGTACCGGCTCGTCGCGGCCAAGCGCTTCCGCCGGGTCTGTTTCGTGGTCGACCGCAGCGCCTTGGGCGAGCAGACGCAGAAGGAGTTCACCACCACCAAGGTCGTGAGCGGGAAGGGCTTCGCCGAGATCTTTGGCCTGAAGGGCCTCGGCGACGTCACGCCCGACCCGGAGACGCGGGTCCACATCTGCACCATCCAGGGGCTGGTGAAGCGGGTTCTGTTTGCGGATACGCCGGGCGAGGCGCCGCCGGTGGACCAGTACGATCTGATCATCGTCGACGAGTGTCACCGGGGTTACCTGCTGGACCGCGAGATGTCGGACGCCGAGCTCAGCTTCCGCAGCCAGGACGACTACGTGTCGAAATACCGGCGCGTGCTGGACCATTTCGATGCGGGGAAGATCGGCCTGACCGCCACGCCCGCGCTGCACACCGTCGAGATCTTCGGCGCACCGGTGTTCAGCTATTCGTACCGGGAGGCCGTGGTCGACGGCTACCTAATCGATCACGAGCCGCCGCTGCGGATCACCACTGCCCTCGCCCAGCAGGGCATTCACTTCATGGCCGAGGAGGAGGTGCAGTTTATCCACGCACCCACCGGCCAGACCGAACTGTTCAAGCTGCCCGACCAGCTCGATTTCGACGTCGAGTCTTTCAACAGAACGGTCATCACCGAGCCCTTCAACCGTGCGGTCGCGGACGAGCTGACCAAGCACATCGACTTGTCGGAGCCCGACAAGACACTGGTGTTCGCGGCCTCGGACGCCCACGCCGACATCGTGGTGAAGGTGCTGCGGGAGGCCTTCCGCGAGGCGTTTGGCGAGATCGAGGACGCGGCCATCCGCAAGATCACGGGCAGCGTCGACAAGGTCGGCAAGCTAATCCTCAGCTACCGCAACGACGCCCTGCCCAAGATCGCCGTCACCGTCGACCTGCTGACCACCGGCGTGGATGTACCGCGCATCACCAACCTTGTGTTCCTGCGCCGGGTGAACAGCCGCATCCTCTACGAGCAGATGCTGGGCCGCGCGACGCGGCTGTGTCCGGAGATCGGCAAGGAGACCTTTCGCATCTTCGATGCGGTCGACCTCTATAGCCGGCTCCAGAACCTGACCGAGATGAAGCCGGTCGCCTCCGACCCGAACATCACCCTGACCCAGCTTCTGGATGAACTGGCGGCGATCGACGACGCCGAGCACCGGGCGGCGGTGCGGGACCAGATCATCGTCAAGCTGAGCCGCCGGCTAAAGCGGATGTCCGAGGAAGCGCGCGCCAAGGCTCAGCTCGCCAGCGGCGAGACGCCGGAGGAGACCCTCGCCCGCTTCCGCAAGGGTTCGGCCGACGAACTGGCGGCCTGGGTGAAGAGCCGGCCGGGGCTTGGGCCGGCGCTGGACTGGACGACCGACGGCGGCACGCCGGTCATGGTGCCCATTTCTCAGCACGACGACGAGGTGGTCGAGACCAGCTATGGCTACGGCGCCGCGGATAAGCCCGAGGACTACCTCGACGCCTTCGCGGCCTTTGTGAAGGGCAATCTGAACCAGATCGCCGCCCTGACGACGGTGGTTCAGCGGCCGCGGGAGCTGACCCGGGCCGAATTGCGGGAGTTGCGCCTGCAGCTCGACGCCCAAGGGTTCACCGACGCGAAGATCCGCAAGGCCTGGGCGGACGCGCGCAACGAGGACATCGCGGCCTCGATCATGGGCTATGTCCGGCAGGCGGCGCTCGGCGATCCGTTGGTCCCCTACGCCGATCGGGTGAAACGGGCGGTGGACGCGGTGATCCGGAAAGGCGAATGGACGCCCATCCAGATCCGCTGGCTGCGCCGCATCGGCGAGCAGCTGGAGAAGGAGGTCGTCGTCGACCGCGATTCACTGGATGAGGAGCCGTTCCGCGCCGACGGGGGCTTCCGCGTCCTGAACAAGCGGTTCGACGGCAAACTGGAGTCGGTCCTGGCGGACCTGAGTGAGGAAGTATGGCGAACGGCGAGCTGACGCGCGGCAGGGTGACGACCCAGGACATCGTCGGGCGGCTCTGGAACCTCTGCCACGTCCTGCGCGACGATGGCGTCGGCTATGGCGAGTACGTCACGGAGCTGACCTTCCTGCTGTTCCTCAAGATGCTGGAGGAGACCCAGCGTGAGGACCGCTTGCCGGCGGAGTACCGCTGGAAGACCATCGCCTCCCGCGAGGGCGTCGAGCAGCTGGATCACTACAAGCGGGCCCTGCTGGAATTGGGCAAGGCGGCCGATCCGGTCGTCGCCCAGATCTTCACAGACGCCCAGACCCGGCTGCGCAAGCCGGCCAACCTCAAGACCCTGACCACCGCCATCGACGGCCTGGACTGGTTCTCGGCCCGCGAGGAGGGGTTGGGCGAGCTGTACGAGGGTCTGTTGGAGAAGAACGCGTCGGAGAAGAAGTCCGGCGCCGGTCAGTACTTCACCCCGCGCCCCCTGATCGACTGCATCGTGCGGCTGATGAAGCCGCAGCCGGGCGAGGTGAGCCAGGACCCGGCGGCCGGCACGGCCGGCTTCCTGGTCGCCGCCGACCGCTCCATCAAGGACGCCACCGACGAGCTGTATGGCCTGCCGCAGGCGCAGGTCTTCTTCCAGCGCAACAACGCCCTGACCGGCATCGAGCTGGTGCCCGACACGCACCGGCTGGCGCTGATGAACCTGATGCTGCACGGCGTCGAGGGTCCCATCGCACTAGGCGACAGCCTGTCGCCCGACGGCGAGGCGCTG
>JAEYRQ010000040.1 GCA_023435545.1 Pseudomonadota bacterium
CTCTGGAACCTGGAGCAGTTGCAGGCGGCCCCCCCGCCTGCATGTCGGCGCGCCCTCGGGAGATCGAAGGGCGGCCTCGGTGGCCCGTGTCCCCCCGGGGGCTCGGCGCAGCGGGGGAGAGGGAGCCTCGGACGACCACACGCGGCTGCAGAGGTGGAACGCCGAGGGCGTGAGTGGCACCCGCTACGAGCGGTCTCGGTCGGGCGCTGGCTCTCGGAGAAGAGAGATCCCTCGGGAAAAGAGGGCCCGTTCGTGGAGAACGGAGGTGACCAGCGCGCGCCCGATTCCGCTGTCTCGTGTGCACCGGCCGCGTCACCCGCCACCACGGTCGCTCGTCGTCCCACGAGGGAGGAATCGCGACTGAGGCCCCGGGCTCCGCGCGGAGCGAACGGAACGGATCGCGAGGCTTATGGCACGGGCGTGCCAAGGGCGCAAGAGGCGAAGCCGGGCGCTCGGCCGGGACGTCCGGGCGGGCGGTCGACCGCGGGGCGTCCTCCGTTACACTCGCGGGCTCGCCGTTCCCGGCTGTCCTCAGGAGAACCTCCCCCGTCATGCCCGTCACCTTCCAGGACGTCCTCCGCGCGTGGCCCGTGGTGCATCGCTGGCTCCCGCGGACGCCGCTGTACCGCTACCCGCTCCTGTCGGCGCGCTGGGGCCTCGACGCCTGGGTGAAGCACGAGAACCACCTGCCGATCGGCGCGTTCAAGGTGCGCGGCGGAGTGAACCTCTTCGCGAACCTCAGCGACTCGCAGCGGGCGCGGGGCGTCATCACCGCGACCCGCGGCAACCACGGCCTCTCGCTCGCCTGGGCGGCGCGTGCGTTCGGCTCGCGCGCGGTCATCTACGTGCCGAAGGGCAACAACCCCGAGAAGAACGCGATCATGAGCGCGCTCGGCGCCGAGGTCGTGGAGTTCGGTCGGGACTTCGACGAGGCGCGCATGGAGGCCGAGGCGCGCGCGCGCAACGAGCTGCTGCGCTACGTGCACCCCGCGAACGAGCCCCTGCTGATCGCGGGGGTGGGCACGATGGGCATGGAGATCGCCGAGGACCTCCCCGACGCGGACGTGGTCCTGGTGCCGATCGGCGGCGGCAGCCTGGTCGCCGGGACGGTGGTCGCGCTGCGCACGATGCGCCCCGACATGGAGATCGGCGGCGTGCAGGCCGAGCGTGCCGACGCGATGGCGCGCTCGCTCGAGGCCGGGACGCTGACGAGCGTCGAGAGCGCCGACACGTTCGCCGACGGCCTCGCGACGCGCTTCGCGTTCGAGCTCCCCTTCGAGATCGTGAAGGGCAAGGTCGATCGGGTCGTGCGCGTGAGCGAGGACGAGATGAAGGAGGCGGTGCGCACCGCCCTCGAGGGCACGCACAACGCGGCCGAGGGCGCGGCCGCGGCGTCCTACGCGGCGGCGTTCAAGCTGCGCGGCGAGCTCGCGCGGAAGAAGGTCGTGATCCTCCACACGGGTCACAACATCGACCGCAACACCCTGCGCTGGGCGCTGGGGCTCTTCGACGCCTGAAGCGCGCTCGTCGGGGGATCGAGCGCAACAGGAAGGCGGGAAGGCGGGAAGACTCGGGAAGATTTCGTTTCGGGGATCTTCCCACTTCCGTGGGTGCACCGCCGATGACCACGAGGGCGCGCGAGCTGCGGCGGGGGGGCTCCGGCGAGCGCCCACGGTGAGGCGCGCCTCGCGCGAGCCGCGACACCCTTTCCACCTTCCCCCCTTCCTGCTGCGCGGGCGGGCTAATCCATCACGGCTTCGCTGGTCTCCACGGGGTGCGCCTCGGGCGGCTCCTGGACCTGGACCTCGGGGATCGTGATCGCGTCCAGCTCGCGCCGGAGCCCGCCGAGCTGGGCGCGGAAGCGGCCCATCTGCGACGCCGGCAGCATGCGCCCCGGGCCGTTGAGCTCGCGCGCGGGGTCGACGAACGCGCCGTGGCGCTTGAGGCCGAAGTGCAGGTGGGGGCCGGTGCTGCGGCCGGTGGAGCCGACGTAGCCGATGACCTGGCGCTGCTCGACGCGATCACCGCGCGAGAGGCCCGTCGCGAAGCGCGAGAGGTGCGCGTAGAAGCTCTCGTAGCCGCCCTCGTGGCGGATCGCGACGAGGTTCCCGTTCGCGCCCCGCGGGCCGATGAACGTGATGACGCCGTCGGCGGCCGCCCACACCGGCGTGCCGGTGCCCGCCGCGTAGTCGATGCCGTTGTGCGGCATGATCCGCCGCAGCACCGGGTGCATGCGGCGCGGGTTGTAGGGCGAGCTGATGTGGTCGTAGCGCAGCGGGGTGCGCAGCCAGCCGCCGTGCACCGCGCGGCCGCTCTCGTCGTGGAAGTCGCCCTCCCCCCGGCCGCCCTCCCCCGAGCGCGGCTCGAACCAGAACGCACGCAGCACGCCGCGGCGCTGGCTCCGGTACTCGAGCGCCCAGACGTTGCCGTACCCCAGCATCTGCCCCTCGATCCGCTCCTCGTCGACGAGGATGCGGAACGCGTCGCCGGCGCGGGTCTCGGTGTTGAAGTCGATGCGCCCCTCGAAGGTCTCGACGAAGGTGCCGACGAGCGTGCGCCCGAGCCCGGCTGCCTCCAGCGCCGCGCCGAGCGAGGTGCTCACCGTGCCGCCGCGCGCGAGCCGGGTGCGCTGGACCGGGATCTCGAC
>JAEYRQ010000041.1 GCA_023435545.1 Pseudomonadota bacterium
GCAGAGGCCGCGCTCGCAGCGATCGACACGCGCATCGACAGGCCGTTCCACCTCTATGGCAGCCATACGGGTGCATCGATCGCCATGGAGATCGCGCTCGCCCACCCCGAACGGATCCTGAGCCTCACCATCGACGGCATGGGCCTGTACACGGCGGACCGCCAGTCCGAGGTGCTCGAGCGCTACGCCCGGGAGATTCGCCCCGACGCCGAGGCGACGCATCTCATGAAGGTCTGGCACTTCTGCCGCGACCAGCATCTGTTCTGGCCCTACTACAACCGGACGGCGGAGGGCCGGCTTCCCGACGGGCTTCCCGACGACGACACACTGCACGATTTCGTCGTCGAGGTGCTGAAGGCGATGCGCACCTACCATCTCTCCTACCGCGCAGCATTCCGCCACCCGAAACGCGACCGCCTGCCGCTGCTGAAGCTGCCGGTGCACGTCGTCTGCTCGACCTCGGACATGCTGTTCGAATATTTCGACGAGATCGCCGCGCTGGTGCCGGGCGCCAGCAAGACGCAGCTGCTCGCCTGGACCGACCCGCATCACCACGGCCACGCGGCCGAAGTCATCCAGACCTGGATTTCGGAGGTGGAGCGATGACCGGCCTGCCCGACCCCGCGCGCAGCCTCGACGGCTGCCCGCTCGTCATCTTCATCGCCTACACGGTCGGACGCGAGGCCGAGGCGAATGGTTATCCCGACTGGCTGCGCCGCGTCGACATGCCGTTCTTCAACGCCGTCCCCGGCACGCGGCACTACGCCAACTGGCGGCTCGGCGACATCCTGACCGGTCCGCCGCCCGCCTGGGACTGGTTCGACTTCCAGGGTCTCGAGGCGGAGACCGATCTCGAGCGCGTCTGGTTCAATCCCGGTCTCGACGACTTCCGCGCCAACTGGATACGGCTGTGGGGATACGGCACCACCGAGCCGCCGCCGGTCCTGCGCCACGCTTATGTGATGCGCCCGGTCGGCGGTCAGCGGCCGGCGGCCGGCGCGAGGACGGCGACGCTGTCGGGCGGCATCGGCGCACCGCCGCGGGACGGATCAGCCGACATGGTGTTCAGGGTCGAAGGCACGCTGCACAAGCACTTCGGCGGGCGGGACGAGAGCCGCCCGTGGCTGACGCCAGCCTCTGAGCTCAATCCGCTCGGGCTCGACTGGATCGCGGTTGGCTGGGGATCACCTCCTACCCTGCCCGACGCGACCCTCGCCGCCCGCGCAACCCTCGTCGCCGCCCCGGATCTGGAGGTCTGACCGCGCCTGTGGCGCCCGATTCGAGGGCAATGGCGGAGACGGAGTCCGCTGTTCCGCCGTTTTCGCTGACTTTACTGCAAATAACCCCTTGTAGTTGCCGATAAAGTCGATAAAGACAATACGTCGGTTATGGCAACGGGCGGCGAAAATGGCGCGGCACAAGCTCCGGGAGTCCAACCTCGCTCGGCTTTCCAAGCCCGGCATCTACGGGGATGGCGATGGGCTCTTCCTCAGAGTCCGCAAGGGCGGATCGAAGCAGTGGTTTTTCATCTACCGGCGCGGCACTGACCGAACCGAGATCGGCCTGGGGGGATACGGACAAGGCACAGCGCCCGTATCGTTGGCGCTGGCACGCGAGAAGGCCGACGCTATCCGCGACAAGCTGGCACGCGGTGTCGATCCTCGCGAGGAAAGGAAACCTGTCCGCGTGGTCACGTTCGCCGACTGCATGGAGGATCTTCTACGGGCGAAGTCCGGGAACTGGCGGAACGACAAGCACCGCCAGCAATGGGAAATGACGCTTCGCGAGTATGCCGCGCCGCTGCATGACATCCCCGTCGCTGACATCGCTATGGGAGACGTGAAGCGCGCGCTTGAACCGCATTGGACCGAGCGGCCGGAGACGGCATCGCGGCTGCGGTCGCGGATCGAGGCCGTGATTGACTACGCCATCGCGCACGAATGGCGAAAGACTGCGAATCCGGCCCGTTGGAAGGGCCTGTTGGACAAGGTGCTACAGAAGCCCCGGAAGCTAGGCAGGGGGCACCACGCGGCGCTTGCCTACGCCGATGCGCCGGCAATGGTGGCGAAGCTTCGCGAGAGTTCCGGGACCGCCGCGCGGGCCGTTGAGTTCGCTGCGCTGACGGCAGCGCGGTCGGGAGAAGTCAGGGGCGCCAGATTCGACGAGATCGACACGTCCGCGCGGACGTGGACCGTGCCAGCCGAGCGCATGAAGGCCAAGCGGGTGCATGTCGTGCCTCTGACCGATCGTGCGCTCGCCATTGTCGAGATCATGCGGCAGCGCGCGACGGGGCCGCTGATCTTCGGGGGCGAAGTCGACGGAAGGCCGATATCAGATACTGCGATGACGAAGGCGCTGCGGCTCGCATCGCCCGACAAGTCCGCGACGCTTCACGGGCTCCGATCCACGTTCCGGGATTGGGCTGGCGACAAGACCGGCTTCCCGCGCGACGTTGCCGAGGCCGCATTGGCGCACGCACTGTCCGACAAGACCGAGGCGGCATACCGGAGGCAGACCGCGCTCGATAAGCGCCGGGAACTGATGCAGGCGTGGGCGGAGTATCTGGCATGAACGATCGAGACCACAGACTTGCCGAAAGGCTTCGCGATCGTCTGGAATTACTCATCAAAAAGACGGCGAGTGCCGAGCAATTGTCCGCCGGATATTGGGGTGTCGGCATTCCGGCAGTGGAGCGGCAGATTAGCGACGACTGGTCGTCCGGGCGTATCTCGTGGCGAGCCGCATGGCAGTACGCGAAGCAGGGTCTAGCTGCGATCGACAGGGATGATCTCGACATGGCCGACCTGTATGCGTGGCTGGCGACAGATATGTACGTCGCAGCCTTGGAGGCTCGGTTGAGCCACCGCCCGGCTGATCTTGCGCTATTGACCCGCCCGGCTGGGCGTCGCGGGCGCCCGAAGAATCCTAAGTGATAAAATATCTGGACCAGCGCCCAACTTTTAAATTGCCGCGAGATTTTTCCGCCCCGAAAGGGTGCTTATTAAAGGTGCCGTCAGTAACGGCGGCACCGTCAATTTAGACGAAAGGGTATGGCGGGCCGCCACCATCGAAAGGTGACGGTATGACCGAAAAACCCCCGCTTATCAGCCTCAACGACGTTTGCGCGATGACTTCCATGTCGCGCACCTGGATCAATGAACTTCGCGCATCTGGCAGATTTCCGACGGCGGTCCCGATGGGATCGAAGCGGTTCGCGTTCGTCCGCACCGAGGTTGAACGCTGGATCGAGGAACGCATCGCCGAGCGTGAGCGCACGCCGGAGGTCGCGGCATGAGCGCGCGCGATCTCGATATCACGATCGGCTTGACCAACATCGGCCGGGTTCGCGAACGGCCCGGTGGCAAGGTCGAGGCGTTCGATAGCGCCGGGCGCCCGTTGGGAGCCTTCCCGTCCATCGAAAAGGGCCGGCTGGCCGTCTGGCAGAACTGGCAGGAACGCACGGGAGGCGCCGATGCGAGCGCGTCCTAGAACGAGAAAAGGCGCCGCTGGCACGGCGCCCGATCTCAAAC
>JAEYRQ010000051.1 GCA_023435545.1 Pseudomonadota bacterium
TCGACACCGCCAGCATCGGCCTGGCCGGATAGCTGCGCGGATCGGCCGTGTCCGGCCCGTCGGTATCGGTACGGTTCATTCGCTTCCGTCTCTTGCGCGGTCTCGGCCGGCCCCTATCATGGCGCCGCGCCGCCACGGGCGGAAGCGCCGTCCGCGCCGGCGCACCGCAGCCCTCTCGAGACTGGAGGAGCCGATGTGCGGCCGCTTCGTCTTGACCTCGCCGCCGCAGGAGATCCGGGTGTTCATGGGGTTCGGCGAGCAGCCGAACTTCCCGCCGCGCTACAACATCGCGCCCACCCAGCCGGTGGCGGTGGTGCGGCTCGTGCAGGGCCAGCGCTCCTTCGCCCTGATGCGCTGGGGGCTGCTGCCGTCCTGGGTGAAGGACATCAAGGCCTTCCCGACGCTGATCAATGCGCGCGGCGACGGCGTCGCGACCAAGCCCGCCTTCCGTTCCGCCATGCGCCGGCGGCGCTGCCTCTTGCCGGCCGACGGCTTCTACGAGTGGCAGAAGACGGAGAAGGGCCGCAAGGTGCCACACTTCATCCACCGGCCCGGTGGCGGGCCCTTCGCCTTCGCCGGCCTGTGGGAGACCTGGATGGGGCCCGACGGCGAGGAACTCGACACCGCGACAATCGTCACGACAGACGCCAACCAACGCCTCGCCCCGCTGCACGACCGGATGCCGGTGGTGATCGAGCCGGCGGACTTCGACCGCTGGCTCGATGCCGACGCCAATCCGCCGGACGCTGTGGCCGATCTGCTGGCGCCGGCGCCGGACGACTTCTTCACCGCCTATCCGATCTCGACGCGGGTCAACTCGGTCGCCAACGACGATCCCGGCCTGATCGAGCCGCTGGCCGACACCGAGACGCCGCCCGAGACGATGTCCCGCAAGTCTGCGACCCGGAAATCGGAGAAACCCGATCCGTCCGGCGGGCAGATGAACCTGCTGTAGCCCGAACCGGTCTCAGGCCGGCTTGCGGGCCGGAGCGAGCCACTTCGTCATGCTGACCAGCTCCTGCCGGTCGTAACCCAGCGCCTCGTAGAACGCGACCACGCCGGCATTCTCCGCCCGGATCGACAGGTTGAGCTTCCACACCCCGCGCGACCGCAGCCAGTCCTCCGCCGCCGCCACGATCTGCCGGCCGAGGCCTCTGGCCTTCAGGTCCGGGTCGACCGAGACGTAGTAGACGGCGCCACGGTGACCGTCGTGGCCGACCATGACGCTTGCCGCGACCGCGCCGCCCGAGCGACCGACGAGGATGGTGGCGTTCGACGAGGATCGCGCGAAGGCGATGTCGGCCTCGGGATCGTTCCACGGCCGGGTCAGGCCGCAGCGCGTCCACAGCACCACGACGGCCTCCACGTCGGCGTCGGTGATGTCGGAAATCTCAAGCGCGGTCATCGGCGCATCCTCTTCGACGACAAGGCCGGACGCCTACACCACCTTGCCCGGATTGAGGATGCTCTTGGGATCGAGCGCGGCCTTGATGGTGCGCATCAACTCGAGTTCCACCGGTGGTTTGATCTGTTCCATCAGGTGCCGCTTCAGGAGGCCGATGCCGTGCTCGGCCGAGATCGACCCGCCCAGGTCGAGCGCGATCTCGTCGATGGCCTCCGTGACCGGCCCCCACTGGGCGATGAACCCGTCGCGGTCGGCGCCGACGGGCTGGCTGAAGTTGAAGTGGATGTTGCCGTCGCCGAGATGGCCGAACGGCACCGGCCGGATGCCGGGCACGATCGCTTCTCCCGCGGCGATGCCACGCTCGATCATTTCGGGAACGCGGGCGACGGGAACCGACACATCGTTCTTGATCGAGCCGCCCTCCTTGCGCTGCACCTCGGACAGCTTCAGCCTGAGGTCCCAGAAGTCCCGAGCCTGGGCGATCGAGGCGGCCACCGCCGCATCGGCGACGATCCCCTCCTCGAAGGCATGCTCCAGGATCGCCTGCATCAGGCCGTCGAGGTCGGCGTCCTCGAGCGGCGAGGTGAGCTCGATGAGGACGTACCAGGGGTGGCTCTCGGCAATCGGATCACGGGTCCCGGCCGAATGCCGCAGGACGAAGTCGAAGCCGATGCGGGGCAGGATCTCGCAGGCGGTGAGCTGGCTGCCGGCCTTCGCCCGTGCGATCCGGAACAGGGCGAGCGCCGCCGCCGGATCGGCCACGGCGGCGAAGGCGGTGGCCTGGGCGCGGGGCCTGGGGAACAGCTTCAGCACCGCGGCGGTGATGATGCCGAGCGTGCCTTCCGCGCCGACGAACAGGTCCTTCAGGCTGTAGCCGGTGTTGTCCTTGCGCAGCGACCTCAGGCCGTTCCAGATGCGCCCGTCCGCCAGCACCACCTCGAGGCCGAGCACCAGATCACGGGCGTTGCCATAGGCCAGCACGGCCGTGCCGCCGGCATTCGTCGACAGGTTGCCGCCGATCTGACAGGAGCCTTCCGACCCCAGGCTGAGCGGAAACAGCCGGTCCGCGGCCTCCGCGGCGCGGTGCACCTCGTCGAGGATGCAGCCGGCCTCGACCGTGATGGTGTCGCCGTCCGGATCGACCGTCCGTATGGCGTTCAGCCGCGACAGCGACAGGACGATCTCGCCGGCATGCGGGATCTGGCCGCCGACGAGCCCCGTGTTGCCGCCTTGCGGCACGATCGGGGTGCCGGTCTCGTGCGCGAGCTTCATGATGGCCGAGACCTCTGCGACCGTCCCCGGTCGCAGAACCAGCGCCGTCACGCCGCGATAGAGATCGCGGTGCTCGATGATGAAGGGCTCGATGTCGCCGGGCGCCGACAGGGCCTGGCCGGCGCCGACAAGAGCCACGAAGCGATCTAGGAGTTCCGGGGTCATGGGCGCCCGCCAGGCCGAGGAGAGGGGATCGGGACCCTAGGCAGCACCGGACGGCCTGTCGAGATGCGTCGGCATCTGCACGCGGAAAGAACGCTTGCCGCCTTATGCAACTTATACGATATTACGCCACGGGATACCCGTATATAGTGCAAACCCGGGAGGCAACAATGGCATTCGATACGGCGGCAGCCGCCAAGATCTTCACTGAGGACTTCGCGTCAGCGGTCGAAGCGGCACCCGCCGCAACCGCTTCCGCTGCCGGCGTAAAGGCGGGCGATTTCTGCACGATCTGGCGCCAGGTCAAGCCGATCCTCGAGGCCGTCGCCAAATTCATCGTGTTCTTCCCGGCATTCGGTTCCGCCGCGGCGGCCGCGATAACGGCGCTGCTCAAGGTCGGCGACATGATCTACGAGGCGCAGTGCAAATAGTATCGTTCCGCAATCTCAGCGGGTCCTCCGCCCGTGCACCAGCGCGTGGATGAAGCCGAGTTTCCTGATCGCGGCCGGTCCCAGCACGAACGGATAGAGGTCCGGCTGACCCATGCTCCGGTTCAGGCTGTTGACGGCATAGGTGAGCGGCAACCAGGCATCGACGATCCGATCGAACGGACCGTTCACGTACGGGTCGAAGTCGACTGCGGCGCTCATTGCCTGCTCATCGCCACCGAGCCTGGGACGCACGCGCATGCCGAAGGCGCCGGCCGTCTCCAGCGTGTCGACGATGTGCAGGTAGTGGG
>JAEYRQ010000099.1 GCA_023435545.1 Pseudomonadota bacterium
GCGGTTGTCGAGGAAGCGCTTGATCGTGCGGTGGGCCTGGAAACCCTCTGGCACCTCGCACATCTTCAGGCCGAGTTCGCGCAGCGCCTCGACCTCGACCCCGGTGACGCCGCGGCGCGGCCCCTCCTCCTGGGCCACCTTCATGCCGGACCATCGCCCGTCCAGCCAGTCGGCCTTGTTGGGCTTGTAGCTCTGGCCGGCCTCGTGCTCCGTATCGAGCGTCGCCCGCCAGTCGGCCTTCAGCCGATCGACCTCCTCGGCCGAGACCAGGCCCTCGGCGATCAGCTTGTCGGTATAGATCTGCAGCGTCGAGGGATGCTCGCGGATCTTCCGATACATGATCGGCTGGGTGAAGCCCGGCTCGTCACCTTCGTTGTGGCCGAAGCGGCGGTAGCAGAACATGTCGAGCACCACCGGCTTGTGGAAGCGCTGGCGGAACTCGATCGCGACCTTGGCCGCGAACACCACTGCCTCGGGGTCGTCGCCATTCACGTGCAGGATCGGCGCTTCGATCATCTTGGCGACGTCGGAAGGGTAGGGCGAGGAGCGCGAGAAGCGCGGATTGGTGGTGAAGCCGATCTGGTTGTTGATGATGAAGTGCAGCGAGCCGCCGGTGCGGTGGCCCTTCAGGCCCGACAGGCCGAAGCACTCCGCCACCACCCCCTGGCCGGCGAAGGCGGCGTCCCCGTGGATCAACAGCGGCAGCACGGACGCACGTTCCAGGTCGCCGACCTGGTCCTGCTTGGCGCGCGCCTTGCCGAGCACGACCGGATCGACGATCTCGAGATGCGAGGGATTGGCCGTCAGCGACAGGTGCACCCGGTTGTTGTCGAACTCGCGGTCGGACGAGGCACCGAGATGGTACTTGACGTCGCCTGACCCCTCGACGTCGTCCGGGGAGGCCGAGCCGCCCTTGAACTCGTGGAAGATCGCCCGATGCGGCTTTCCCATCACCTGGGCGAGCACGTTGAGGCGGCCGCGATGGGCCATGCCGACGACGATCTCGTTGAGGCCGAGGGCGCCGCCGCGCTTTATGATCTGCTCGAGCGCCGGGACGATCGCCTCGGCGCCGTCCAGTCCGAAACGCTTGGTGCCGGTATACTTGACGTCGAGGAACTTCTCGAAGCCCTCGGCCTCGACCAGCTTGTTGAGGATCGCCTTCTTGCCCTGCGGCGTGAAGGTGACCTCCTTGTCGGGGCCCTCGATGCGCTCCTGGATCCACGCCTTCTCGGCGGGATCGGAGATGTGCATGAACTCGACGCCGATCGTGTTGCAGTAGGTGCGCCTGAGGATCGCCAGCATCTCGGGAATGGTGGCGAATTCGAGCCCCAGCACGTGGTCGATGAAGATCGGGCGGTCGTAGTCGGCCTCGGTGAAGCCGTAGGATTCCGGCTCGAGCTCCGGGTGGCTGACGCTCGGCGTCAGGCCCAGCGGGTCGAGATTGGCGGCCAGATGCCCGCGCATGCGATAGGCGCGGATCATCATCAGCGCCCGCACCGAATCCCGCGTGCCGCGCATCAGCGCGTCGCCGCTTATCTCGACGCCCTTGGCCTGCGCCTTGGCCTGGATCTTCTCGCCGAGATCCTTCTCCAGCGGCATCCAGTTCGAATCGAGCGCGCTGACCAGTTCCCCGTTCATCGGGATCGGCCAGTCCGTCCGCTTCCAGGAGGCGCCCCGCGCCTCCTTGATCACCGTTTCGCGGTCGTCCCTCAACGCTTCGAAGAAGGCGCGCCAGCCGGCATCGACCTGTTCGGGATTCTGCTGGTAGCGGGCGTACTGATCCTCGATCCACCCCGCATTCGTCCCGTAGAGAAAGGACGTCAGTGCGAAGGCTTCGTTAGCCTCTTGCTTGGCCATGACCGCAAATTGGGGCCGGCGGGCCCCTCTCCTCCTCGCAACCGGCCGCACCACGCGGCCGGCTTCAGCGCTGCCCTGCCATATAGGCCCGGGCTTTCCTTCGATAAAGTTAGCCCTTCAACACATCCGCGAGAGTCCGGCCGAGACGGGCCGGCGAATCCGAGACATGTATGCCGGCGGCCTTCATCGCCTCGATCTTGTCCTCGGCACCGCCCTTGCCGCCGGAGATCACGGCGCCGGCATGGCCCATGGTGCGGCCTGGAGGCGCGGTGCGGCCGGCGATGAAGCCAGCCATCGGCTTGGCGCGGCCCTTCTTCGCCTCGTCCCGGATGAACTGCGCGGCGTCCTCCTCGGCCGAGCCGCCGATCTCGCCGATCATGATGATCGACTGCGTCGCCTCGTCGGCCAGGAACATCTCCAGCACGTCGATGAATTCGGTGCCCTTCACCGGATCGCCGCCGATACCGACGGCCGTTGTCTGGCCGAGCCCCGCCATGGTGGTCTGGAACACCGCCTCATAGGTCAGCGTTCCGGAGCGCGAAACGACCCCGACCGATCCCTTGCGGAAGATCGAGCCCGGCATGATGCCGATCTTGCATTCGTCCGCCGTCATCACGCCCGGGCAGTTCGGCCCGATCAGCCGGGACTTCGACTTGATCAGCTTTGCCTTGGCCCGGACCATGTCCATCACCGGAATTCCCTCGGTGATGCAGACGATCAGCGGGATCTCCGCGTCGATCGCCTCCTCGATTGCCGCGCCCGCGCCGGCCGGCGGCACGTAGATCACCGAGGCGTTCGCCCCGGTCTTCTCCTTCGCCTCGGCGACGCTGGCATAGATCGGAAGCTGCTTCTCGCCGCCGCCGACATTGCCGGTCCACATCTCGCCACCTTTCTTCGGGTGGACGCCGGCGACCATCTGCGTGCGGTGATAGGCGAGCGCCTGCTCGGTGTGGAAGGTGCCTGTCTTGCCGGTGAGGCCCTGGACGATGACCTTGGTATTGCGATCGACGAGAATGGACATGGATTTCCTAACTGAGGCGCTCGAGTTCCGTGACCGTGAGATCGC
>JAEYRQ010000279.1 GCA_023435545.1 Pseudomonadota bacterium
CCCGACGCTCTGCTTGAACATGCGCGGCATGGGGTACGGCCAACGCCGCGCCTCGGCCGCCAGTTCATCGAGGCTGATGTCTTCGGAAAACCGCGCCCGCATGAGCTCCAGACAGCGCCGTTCTACCCATGGAGCCAAGCCGCCTTTTGCCGGCGCGAACGGCGCCCCGGCCAATCGGCACAGTTCGGCCAGGATTTCGCAGCCGGCGGCCCTCGCCAGCAGCCGCGACGGTACCCCCTCGTCATTGCAGAGACGCCATAGGTTCCGCAGCGCCGACCGGATGGTCGGTGAGTCGAACACTCGGCCGTAGACACAGGAACTGTCGAACGAGAACCGGCCGTCGGCAGCTTCGTCAAGCACGCCTTGCCATTTTGCCATAGGGAACGCCAGGCTGCGGAGGCGATGGCTTTCGTCATTGATCACCGTGGTCGCGAAGTCCGGCGCGGCAACGGCGAGGGTGCCTTTCTCGGTCCTTAGATCGAAGCGGCCTCCCCCCAGGTCTCCCCTGACACGACGGCAGCCAAGCACGTCCTCCATAAGAACGATGTCCGGCAGGGCCGGGCGGGACATGTCCCCGGCTGGTCGCTGGACCTCAAGAAGATCGAGAATTGCGCCCGAGGATTTCATGGTGCGCAAGTATGACGCGTGTCGGCCTTTGCTGTGCCATTGGGCGAATGACGAATGGGCATGGACGGTCATTGCCGTGCCTCCGGAGCCGAATGCGTGCGCAAGGGGATCGACGGGCGAACCGGGTCGCGAGCCGCCCGGCGATAATCGGTCGGGCTCATGCGCTGATGCTTGACGAAGACCCGGGCCAGCACCTGGTTCGACGAGTAACCCACCTCCTGTGCGATCTCGGTGACCGGAAGGTCCGTCTGCGCCAGGAGTTCGCAGGCTTTCTCTATCCTCAGCCGGGTCAGATACACCCGAGGCGGCACGCCGACGCTCTGCTTGAACATCCGCGCGAAATGAAAAGGAGATAGACGCGCTTCAGCCGCCAGCTCGTCGAGGCTAACGTCTTCCGAAAGCCGCGCCCGCAGCAGTTCCAGGCAGCGCCGCTCCGCCCAGGGCGCAAGGCCACCCTTTGCTGGAGTGAACGGTGCTCCGCCCAGCCGGCACAGCTCGGCCAGGATTTCGCAGCCCGCGGCCTGCGCCAGCAGGCGCGACGGCGCACCCTCTTCATCGCACAAGGCCCACAGGTTCCGGAGTGCTGATCGGATCGTTGGCGAGGCGAACACCCCCATGCATAGCCTCTGATAGTCCACGGGGAACCGCCCTTCGGCGGCTTCATCCAGAACGGACTGCCACTGCGCCAACGGAAACGACAGGCTGCGAAGCTCATGGGCGGCGTCGACAATGACCGTATTTGCGAAACGAGGAGCGGAGAGAAAAAAGCCGCCCTTCTCGCTCCTCACATCGAAGCGCCCCGCTCCCATATCGCCGCTGACGCGGCTGCCACCATGCAAGTCCTGATACAGGACGAGATCCGGGACGGCGGGGTCGGACATGTCGCCGGCCGGCTGCGCGGCCTCAAGCAGATGAATGATTCCGCCTGCGGACTTCATCGTGCGCACGTAGTGCGCGAGATGCCCGCTTTTGTACCATTGGGCGAAGGAGCTATAGGCAGGCACCGCCATGCTGTGTCTCCTATGACTATCGCTGATCGGGTCGAAGCGGGAGACCGCCTCGCGCCTCGCAGATCGATCAGGCGCGAATGATTTGAGGCAGGCATTCTTCCGTCGGGTCGCACGCGGAATGCACTGCGGCGATCCTCGTGTACCGGTCACCCACAACGATCCAGAAATTCCCGTTGACGGTTGTTTCAACCCCTTCCCACTCAATGGTTGAAACGCTACCGTTCCATCCAAAATGGAGAATTTTTGGATGGAACGCAAGAGTGTCGACGATCACAAAAAGCGGAAGCCGAGCGGCGCGGCGGTCATCCGGCCCGAACTGACCACCGCGCTGTACAGGGCACTGTTCGAGGAGTGGGCGAAGACAGGCTATGCGGCCGTAAGCCTGGAGCGCGTGGCGGCCCGGGCGGGCGCAGGCAAAGCGGCAATCTACCGGCGATGGCCGTCGAAACTCGAGTTCGCCTGCGAAGCTATCCGGAGCGTCGAGGTCATGAGGCTGGGGTCCACCGACCGGGGGTCGCTGCAGGCGGATATCCGTGCCTATCTTCGAGCCACGCGCGCGGTCCTGAGACATCCTCTGGTCCGCCGAATAGTCCCCGATCTGGTTGCCGAACGCCTGCGATCGCACGAACTGTCGGCGATGCTGCATGGCATCGCAGAGGCACGGCGACAGTTCGGACACCGGCTGCTGGATCGCGCCATCGCCCGCAACGAACTGCGCGCCGACCTCGACAAGGAGCTGGCGCTCGATCTGCTCTTTGCCCCCCTCTACTCACGCCTGATCGTGCGAGGGAAAAACTTCACAAAGGCCGAACTCGACAGGCTGGGCAACGCTTTGGTGGCGGCCGTCAAGGCCTGCTGAACCTGGACGGCAAGGGTACGCGGCCCGTCCTTTCCACCACCTCCGACCCTCGGCAGATCATCGCAAGAACGGCATCGTCACAGCAGGGGCTGCGACGCTTTGCAGGCGCAGTTCGCTAGGCTTTCCCGCGAGACCTGGCTGGCACAGCGCGACCGGTCATGACGCACCGGCCGACACACCTGCCGGCAGGCGGCGTGAGCCCATGGAAGGATTGATGATGCCCCCGCAGGATGATCGGAGTTCACGCCTCACGACCACTGCCGGCGCTCCTGTTGCCGACAACCAGAACAGCCTGACCGCAGGTGATCGCGGCCCGGTCCTCATGCAGGACTGGCAGTTGATCGAGAAGCTGGCCCACCAGAATCGTGAGCGGATTCCCGAACGGATCGTCCACGCCAAGGGTTGGGGCGCGCATGGTATTCTCAGGATTGCGGGCGACATATCGCACCTGACTTGCGCCAAGGTGCTGCAGCCAGGCGCCGAGACCCCGATGATCGCGCGCTTTTCCACGGTTGCCGGGGAGATGGGTTCGGCCGACCACGAGCGCGACGTTCGTGGATTCGCGCTCAAGTTCTACACAGACGAAGGCAACTGGGATCTGGTGGGCAACAACACGCCGGTCTTCTTCGTCCGCGACCCGCTCAAGTTCCCCGATTTCATCCACACCCAGAAGCGCCATCCTCGCACCAATCTGCGATCGGCGACGGCAATGTGGGACTTCTGGTCCCTGTCGCCGGAGAGCCTTCACCAGGTGACGATCCTCTTCTCCGACCGCGGCCTTCCGGTCAGCCCGATGCATATGAACGGCTATGGCAGCCACACCTACAGCCTGTGGAACGACAAGGGCGAACGGGTCTGGGTCAAGTTCCACTTCAAGACGCGGCAAGGTCATCGCCATTACACCAACGCCGAGGCGGAGGAGGTCATCGGGCGAACTCGCGAGGGCTATCAGGAAGCCCTGTTCGCGGCGATCGAAGCGGGCGAATTCCCGCAATGGACCGTGCAGGTTCAGGTCATGACGGAAGCGCAGGCGGGCGAAATGCCCTTCAATCCGTTCGACGTCACGAAAGTCTGGCCCCACGCCGATTTTCCGCCCATCGAGATCGGCGTGCTCGAACTCAACCGCAATCCCGACAACTACTTCGCCGAGATCGAGCTGCTTGCCTTCAGTCCGTCAAACGTCGTGCGCGGGATAGGCCACTCGCCTGACAGGATGCTGCAGGGCAGGATCTTCGCCTATGCGGACGCCCATCGCTACAGGCTGGGCACGCACTACGAGGCGCTGCCGGTCAACCGTCCCCGATGCCCGGTGCATCACTATCACAGGGACGGGGCGATGCGCTTCTTCGGCAATATGCCGAATCCGGATGCCTACTACGAGCCGAACAGCTTCGGCGGCCCGGCAGAGGACCGCTCGTTTTCCGAACCTCCACTCGCTCTGAGCGGTCCGGCTGCCCGGTTCGATCATCGGGAGGGAAACGACGATTTCAGCCAGCCGCGGGCACTGTTCCTGCTGTTCGACGACGGGCAGAAGGCGCGACTGTTCGCCAACATTGCCGCTGCGATGCACGGCATTGCCGACGGGATCATCGAGCGGCAGATCGAGCTGTTCCGGCAGGTCCATCCGGAATTCGGCGCCGGCGTATGCGCCGCACTGGATGCGGTGGATCCGCAGTTCTGATACGACGAGGTCAGCTCCTGCGCATCAGGATCATCTTCTCCTGGGTCATGTCACGCATGGTGTAGGGGATGCCGCCGGTGCCGTAACCGGATTCCCTGCGGCCGGCGAAAGGCATCCAGTCGGTGCGGAAGGCGGTCGGATCGTTGATCATCACGGCTGAGGCTTCCAGGCGATTGGCCGCGCGCATCGCGACGTCGATGTCCTGTGCGAAGACGCTTGCCTGGAAGGCGGTCGGCAGCGAATTGGCCCGGGCGATGGCGTCATCCAGATCGCTGTAGCGATAGACCGCGACCACTGGGCCGAAGACCTCCTGGGTGGAAATCTTCGCATCGGATGGCGGATCGAGCAGCACTGCCGGCTGGAGGGTGGTCTCCGAAAGGCGTTCGCCGCCTGTCGCAAGAGTCGCCCCGCCACTGACCGCCTCCTCGATCCAGTGCATGACACGGTCGGCCTCGCGCGGGAGGATCAGTGGCCCGACCTCGGTGTCCTTCAGGGTGGGGTCGGCGGTGCGCAGTCTTTCGACGCGGGCGACGAGCGTCTGCGTGAAATCCTCGGCGATATCGGCATGGACAAAAATGCGCTGGGTCGACACGCAGACCTGCCCGGCATGGTAGTAGCCGCCCTTGACGATCGGCTCGACGACCTTGCCGAGGTCAGCGCTGCGATCGACGATGGCCGGCGCGACGCCGCCATGTTCCAGTGCCGAGCGCGCTCCATGGGCGAGCTTGGCGTGCAGCGACCAGCCGACCCTGGCCGAGCCGATGAAGCTGAGGAAGGCGATGCGTCCGTCCGTCGCCAGCCTTTCGGCCAGTTCGTTGCCCTCCGGCACGAAGGTCTGACACCACGGTTCGGGCAGGCCGGCCTCGCGAACCAACGCGACGAAGTCGAGGCAGGACAGGGGCGTCGTGCTCGCCGGCTTGACGATCACCGGACAGCCGACCGCAATGGCCGGCGCGACCTGATGGACGATCAGGTTCAGCGGATGGTTGAAGGCTGAGATCGCCGCGACGACGCCGATGGGCTCCTTTGTCGTGAAGGCCCAGCGATCCTCGGCCGCGGCCGACAGCCCCATCGG
>JAEYRQ010000348.1 GCA_023435545.1 Pseudomonadota bacterium
CCCCCCCCACCGCAAGCTCTACGAGGAGAAGCGCGACCTCCTCAAACCCGAGGTGGTCTGGAACATCGAGCAGGGGATGAAGCTGACCGGCGAGGACATCGCCCGGGCACAAGGGCAGCGCGCCGCCCTGTTCGAGCGCTCGCTCGCGTTCTTCGCGGAGTACGACCTGATCCTGACGCCGGCGACGATCGTCGCGCCCTTCCCCGTCGAGTTCCGCTACGTCGAGGAGTGCGGCGGCAAGCGCTTCAGCAACTACGTGGAGTGGCTGGCGATCGCCTATGCCTTCACCATGGTGGCGAGCCCGGCGATCTCGATTCCGGCCGGCTTCACCGCGGAAGGGCTGCCGGTCGGCCTCCAGATCGCCGCCCCGCCGCGCGGCGAGGCGCGTCTGCTGGCGGCCGCGAAGATGTTGGAATCGATCCTTTGGCCGCAGCCGATCACGCCGATAGATCCCCGCCCCGGCGACTGAGACCGCCGGCTGTCATGCGCGCCGACTGTCATACGCCTGGCATCAACCGCGTGTTTGCTGTCGCATCGGGCGGCTTGGCGGGGGCGCGACGGAGATGCTGGCATGGCTGGTGCTGAGGCCTGCGGGGATCGCGGCGCTGATCCTCGGCGCCATCACGCTGCCGACGCCGCTGCCGACCGGCATCCTGCTGATCGGGCTGGGCACGGGTCTGCTGATCGCAACCAGCGTGACCGCCCGCGCGCTGGTAAAGCGGCTGCGCCGGCGGTTCTCCCGGCTCGACGCGGCGCTTCTAAGCATCGAGCCGAAGCTCGGCCGGTGGCTCTCGGTGCCGCTGCGCCGGACCCGGCCGATGCGGCGACCTTCTCCGGCGGCCGAGTAGCTACTCGACGATCCTGGCCGGAAAATCGACGTGGAACACGCCCTTCTGGCCGAAGCGCGTGCGGTACTCGGCCTTGATCTCGGCGAGTTTCGACTGCGCGTCGTTGGTGTTCTCGTGGACGACGATGAGCATCTTGGTGGTTTCGGACTCCACGCCGGTGGCCGCAGGCGTGCTCGTTCCCTGGCCGTAGGCGTTGAGCACGGTGAGACCGTCAGGAAAGCGCGGCGTTACAACCTCGCGCACGAACGTCGCCCATTCCTGCTCGCTGACGCCATTGCCGTCGGCGCTGAACAGGCCGAAGAACATCTGGGTCTGCAGCGTGTTGTAGTCGGGCCAGTGCGGCGACTGGGCGGCGGCCGGTGCGGTCGCCAAGGCCCAGGCGAGGAGCGCGGCGGCGAGAAGCTTCAGCTTCATGGGATCCTCCCGGATTCTGAGTTCGTCCGGGAGACGGTGCCACGAGCCGGTTACGGCAAGCTGAACAGCCCCCGGCGAAGTGGCCGCCGGGGGTGCGCTGGCCGCGCCGGATCAACTACAGCTTCAGCGCGGCCTCCGGCTTGACGTAGTCGAGCCCTTGCGCGTCGGCGACCGGCTTGCAGGTGATCTGGCCCTCCAGGACGTTGAGGCCCGCCCTCAGGTGCGGATCCTCGGCGAGCGCGGCCCTATAGCCCTTGTCGGCCAGCGCCAGCGCGAAGGGAAGCGTGACGTTGTTGAGCGCGAACGTCGAGGTCCGCGCCACGGCGCCCGGCATGTTGGTGACGCAGTAGTGGACGACATCATCGACGACGTAGGTCGGCTCGGAATGGGTCGTCGGCCGGCTGGTCTCGCAGCAGCCGCCCTGGTCGATCGCAACGTCGACGATGACGCTGCCGGTTTTCATGCGGGTGACCATCTGGCGGGTGACCAGCTTCGGTGCCTCGGCGCCGGGCACGAGCACCGTGCCGATGACGAGGTCGGCGCCGAGCACCAGCGTCTCGATCGAATCGCGGGTGGAGAAGACCGTGCGGATCGACGTTCCGAACTCGGCGACGAGCCGGCGCAGGACGTCGGCGGAGCGGTCGACGACGGTGACGCTCGCGCCCATGCCGAGCGCGATCAGCGCAGCGTTGGTTCCCGCGACGCCGCCGCCGAGCACCACGACGTCGCCCGGCGGGACGCCCGGCACGCCGCCGAGCAGCACGCCGCGGCCGCCCGCCTCCTTCTCGAGGCAGCGAGCGCCGACCTGAACCGACATCCGGCCGGCGACCTCCGACATCGGGGTCAGGAGCGGCAGCGTTCCGGTACGGCTGGTCACGGTCTCATAGGCGATGCAGATCGCGCCGGACTCGATCAAATCCTTCGTCTGGTCGGGATCGGGAGCCAGATGCAGGTAGGTGAACAGGATCTGGCCCGGCCGCAGCTTGCGGCGCTCGACGCGCAGCGGCTCCTTCACCTTGACGATCATGTCGGCGCGGCCGAACACTGTGTCGGCGTCCGGGACGATCTCGGCGCCGGCGGCCTCATAATCGGCATCCGTCTGGCCGGCGCCAAGACCCGCCCCCGTCTCGACGATGACCTTGTGCCCATGCAGCACCAGTTCACGGACCGACGACGGCACCAGGCCGACGCGATACTCGTGGTTCTTGATTTCCTTGGGAACGCCGACCAGCATCTCATTTCCTCCCGATAGACGGCGCAAGCGGCCGCGACGCCGTCGCGGCCGCCCGTCGATTTGACATTACGGAAGTTTGCCACGGCCGCCGCGCAAGAGTGTTGGAATCTTCCGGGGAATCTGCTGGATTATCGCAACTTCATGCGACGATTTGGGAAAAGGTTCGAATAGAATGCGGGTGGAAGACCTTGACGTCCGGGATCGTACCATTCTTCGAGTGATGCAGGAGGAGGGCCGGCTCACCAATGCCGAGCTCGCCGACCGGGTCGGGCTGTCGCCGTCGGCGTGCCTCAGGCGCCTGAAGCTGCTGGAGGAATCCGGGCTGGTCGCGGGCTACGCGATGATCCTCGACCAGAAGGCCTGTGGCCTGCCCGGCACGGCCTTCGTGTTCATCACGCTGGATCAGCAGGGTCGGCAGGCGCTCGACGCATTCGAGGCAGCGGTGAAAGGCGTACCCGAGATCCTCGAATGCCACCTGCTCGCCGGTGCCTCGGACTACCTCGTGCGCGTCGTCTATCGCGATGCCGCAGACCTCGAGCGCATCCACACCGAGATCCTCACCCGCCTGCCGGGCGTCGTCCGGGTCAACTCGACGCTGACGCTCAGGGAGGTGAAGAAGACCACGCGGTTGCCGGTCTGAGGGCTTGCTCGATCGGCTGGTTTCGCTTGGCGTCACACGCGTGTCCCCAAGCGCGCAGGACTACGCCTGCGCCTCGAACTAAGCCGACCGTCTCCGATTGTCGTCCGGGCGGGCGCCTTGCTTGCCCGGGGGTACGAGTCTCTCAGGACGTCACGCGCTGACTGCGGCCATAGACCAGCAGCATGCCGACGATGACGCTTCCGTAGATGATCTGCCGGCCCGCCTCCGGCATCTGCGTGATCGAGAGCACAGAGTTGAGAAGGACGATAAGGATCACGCCGACCAGGGTGCCGGCATAGCGCCCGCGGCCGCCGAGGATATGTGTGCCGCCCAGCACGACGGCGGCAATCGATGGCAGCAGGAAGGCGTTGCCCATGCCCTGGTAGGCCTTGGCCGAATAGCCGGCGAGCAGCACGCCCGCGATCGCCGCACACATCGCCGAGGCCACGAAGGCCCCGACGATCACCGCGCGCGTGCGGATGCCGGAGAGATAGGCGGCCCGCTCGCTCGAGCCCGTGGCGTAGATCGAACGGCCGAAACCCGTCCGCGTCAGGATGACGGCGATTACCACGGACACGCCCGCCCAGACGAAGATCGCGACGGGAATGCCCAGGATCCGGTCCTTGGCGAGGAACAGCATCAGCGGCGTCGCGGAATCCTGCGGCGCGAAGCCTCCGGTCTGGGCGACCATCAGGCCGCGCAGGACGGTGTCGACGCCAAGCGTGAAGATCATCGAGGGGATGCGCAGGAAAGCGACCCCGAAGCCGTTGAGGAGGCCGACGGCCAGGCCGACGGCGAGCGCCGCGGGAAGCGCCATGTCGCCGCCGACGGCGGTGGCCGTCATCGCGGCCGCGGTGAGCGTCCAGGGAATCGACAGGTCGATATGGCCGAGCAGGATGACCATCATCATGCCGGCGGCGCAGATGCCGAGGAAGGAGCCGATCTGCAGTTGCAGCAACAGGTAGTTGGGCGAGAGCAGTGGCGCGTTGCCGGTGGTCGACAGCGTGTAGGTGGTGCCCGCCATCAGGATGGCCACGATGAACAGCGAGGCGATCACGATGGGCTTGTTCTCGGGCGAGACGGCAAGGCGCATGGCGGTCACCTGAACAGATCGAGCTTGTTCTTCACCCTCAGCACGCGGAACGCCCCGAAGGAGACCGCGACCAGGAGCACGATGCCCTCGATCAGCGGCTGCAGGAGCGGGTCGATGTCGAGGATGCGGAAGTAGAAGGCGATGACACGCAGGATCATCGCGCCGACGAGGCTGCCCACCGCGCTGCCGACGCCGCCGAGCAGCGAGGTTCCGCCGAGCACGACGGCGGCGATCGAGTTTAGCGTGTAGGCGCCAGCCTGTTGGATGTCGGCATTGCCCGACGAGGTCTGGATCGCCAGGTAGAGACCCCCGCAGGCCGCGAAGAAACCGGCCAGCGTGAACGCGGCGATCTTGGCGCGGGCGATCGGCAGCCCGGACATGTAGGCGGCCCCCTCAGCAGACCCGATGGCGTAGACCGTGCGCCCGGTCACCGAGCGGCGGAACGGCACCCAGACGAGCAGCACGACGAGGGCGACGATGATGACCGGCATCGGAATGTTGGCGAAGGGCCGGATCCACCATGCATCTCCGCCGTCGGCGAAGCCGTAGGTGTCGGCGAAGTCCCAGACCGAGTTGGTCAGCGCCCAGCTCAGGTCGCCGTCGACCCGGCCGCCCGGCTTGGGCCGGATCCAGAGCGCCAGCCCGATGGCGATCGCGCCGGTCGCCAGGGTGGCGATGATCGGCTGGATGCG
>JAEYRQ010000377.1 GCA_023435545.1 Pseudomonadota bacterium
CGCAGAGGCCCTGCATTTCGCCACGCCGAACATGCGTCGTCCAGTCCCTCCTGCCCCCGCCGGCATTCGCTTGACCCGTTGATCGTTCCATTTTAATATCATCGACGTTCCGCGATACGGAACAAAATCGACCGAGCTCGAACCGAAAACGAGCCGGCGGGGAGGACGGACGGACGATCCGCACGAAGGTCGCATGCGCCAGTTCCGGCCGGCGGAAACGACCTTGCAGACCTCCCTTCGGTTCGGCGTGACCCTCGTCCCGGCCCCCGCCGGGCGGCCGGGTTTCGCCATCGGAGCGCGCCCGGTCCCAGTGCAGGGAGACCGCAGCGTGCCCTCGGGCGAGACTCCAACGACAACCAACCTGGATGTGAGCCGTCATCTCGCGCAATTCCGCGAGATGTGTCGCATCCGCGAGTTCGAGAAGGCCGCAATCGCGGCGGCGAACGAGAAGCTCGTCCTCGGCGCGATCCATCCATCGATCGGCCAGGAAGCGATCGCCGCAGGCGTCTGCACCAACCTCCGGCGCGACGACATCATCCTGTCGACGCATCGCGGCCACGGCCACACCATGGCCAAGGGCGCCGACGCACTGGCCATGATGCGCGAACTGTTCGGGCGGGCAGGCGGCTACAGCCAGGGCAAGGGCGGCTCGATGCACATCGCCGACTTCTCGGTCGGCATGCTGGGTGCAAACGGCGTCGTCTCAGCCAACATCAACATCGCCGCCGGCGCCGCCCATGCGATCAGGCTGCGGGGTGAGGACAAGGTGGTTGTCTGCTTCTTCGGCGACGGCGCGATCAATCGTGGCCCGTTCCTCGAGGGGCTGAACTGGGCCGGCGTGTTCAAGCTGCCGATCCTGTTCGTGTGCGAGGACAACGGCTTCGCGGCGACCACCCGCACCCATGCGATGACCTCCGGCGACGGCCCGGCGGCGCGGGCGGAATCGCTCGGCATCAAGGCCGAGATCGTCGACGGCAACGACCTGTTCGCCGTCGATGCGGCGGCCCGCGACCTGATCGACATCGCGCGCAAGGGGACTCCGCGCTTCCTGCTGGCGCGCACCTACCGCCTCACCGGCCACACCAGCGCCGATGCCGCGCCTTACCGGCCTCAGGAGGAGGTGGCCGAGCGCTGGCTCAACGATCCGATCGACAATTGCCGCGGTGTTCTCGAACGGGCAGGCGTGCCCGCTGCCGAACTCGCCGCGATCGCGAAATCAGCGGAAGACGAGATGCGGGAAGCCTACGAGACTGCCAAGGCCACCGACTGGCCGGCGAAGGACCTCGCCTATGCCGACGTCCAGGACATCGGCGACCCGCGCGAGGTGTCGTTCTGATGGCGACGATCACCTATATCGAGGCCTCCCGCCTGGCCCTGGCCGAGGAGATGCGCCGCGATCCGATGGTCTGGGCGGTCGGCGAGGACCTCGGCCGCGGCGGCGTCTTCGGCCAGTACAAGGGGCTGGTCGACGAGTTCGGCGCCGATCGCATCTCGGATGCGCCGATCTCGGAATCCTGCATCCTCGGCGCCGCCGTCGGCGCTGCGATGATGGGGACCCGGCCGGTCGTCGAGATGCGCTTCTCCGACTTCGCGCTCTGTGCCGTGGACGAACTGGTCAACCAGGCCGCCAAGGCCCGCTACATGTTCGGCGGTCAGACGCGGGTGCCGCTGGTGGTGCGTGAGCCGATCGGCATGTGGCGCTCCTCGGCTGCTCAGCATTCGCAGTCGCTCGAGGCCTGGTACGCCCACATTCCCGGCCTCGTCGTCGCCGTGCCCTCGACACCGGCCGACAACAAGGCGCTGCTCAAGGCCGCGATCCGCTGCGACGATCCGGTCGTGTTCATGGAGCACAAGGGGCTGTGGCCGCTCGAGGGCGAGGTGTCGGCCGGCGACGTGGTCGGCGAATTCGGCAAGGCGCGGACCGTACGCGACGGCAAGGACGTCACCATCGTCTCCTGGTCGGCGGCCGTGCACACCGCCGCCGAGGCGGCCGGCAAGCTTGCCGGCGAGGGCATCGAGGCCGAGGTGATCGATCTTCGCACCCTCTGGCCGTGGGACCAGGGGGCGGTCCTCGACAGCGTCGAGCGCACCGGCCGCCTGCTGGTCGTCCAGGAGGCCGTCTCGGTCGCCGGGTTCGGGGCGGAGGTTGCCGCCTTCGTCGCCGAGCGTCTGCACAAGGCGTTAATGGCCCCGGTGAAACGGCTCGGCGCTCCGCGCATCCCGATCAGCTACGCCCCCGTCCTGGAGGACGAGGTGCGGGTTACCGCCGCGGCCATTGCTGCCGCGGCGCGCGGCCTCGTGAACTACTGACTCCGTCGAAGAGAGAAGAAGGGAGACTGCCCATGCGTATCCTCAAGCTGGCACTGGTCGCCGGCATCGCGGCCGTAGCCGCGCTACCCGCCGCCGCCCAGACCTACAAGGAAGAGTACAAGATCTCGACCGTCGTCCCGGCTCCGTTCCCGTGGGGCATCGCCGCGGAGAAGTGGGCCGAGCTCGTCGCCGAGCGCACCGACGGCCGCATCAACATGAAGGTCTATCCCGGTGCCTCGCTGGTCTCCGGCGACCAGACCAAGGAATTCACCGCGATGCGCCGCGGCATCATCGACATGGCGGTCGGCTCGACCATCAACTGGTCGCCGCAGATCCAGGAGCTCAACGTCTTCGCGCTGCCGTTCCTGATGCCGGACTACGAGGCGATCGACGCGCTGACCCAAGGGCCGGTCGGGGAGAAGATCTTCGAGATCATCGAGTCAAACGGCGTGGTGCCGCTCGCCTGGGGAGAGAACGGCTTCCGCGAGGTGTCGAACTCCAAGCATCCGATCCGCACGCCGGAGGATCTGAGGGGCCTGAAGATCCGCGTCGTCGGCTCGCCGCTGTTCAACGACACCTTCACCGCGCTAGGCGCCAATCCGACCCAGATGAGCTGGGCCGACGCCAAGCCGGCGCTGACCACCGGTGCCGTCGACGGCCAGGAGAACCCGCTCAGCGTGTTCACCGTCGCCAAGGTCTATGAGGTCGGCCAGAAGTACCTGACCTTCTGGCACTATGTCGCCGACCCGCTGATCTTCGCGGTCAACCAGGACGTCTGGAACTCCTTCTCGCCCGAGGATCAGGCGATCGTCCGCGAGGCGGCGCTCGAAGCCGGTGCGCTTTGCATCGAGATCGCCCGCAAGGGCCTCGTCGGCGACGACAAGTCGGCGATCAAGGAGGTCGAGGCGCTCGGTGTCGAGGTCGTCGAACTGACGCCCGAGCAGCACCAGGCGTTCGTCGATGCCACGCGCGGCGTCTATGACAGCTGGAAGGCGAAGATCGGCGCGGAGCTGGTCGACACCGCCGAGCAGTCGATCGCCAACCGCTGACCGACAGGTTCGGGGGCGGGCGTCTCGCGTCCGCCCCGTTCTCTCCAGGGGGCAAGATCCGTGGCCGACAGCGGCATGAATCTCGACGAGACCACCGGCTCGCCGCGCGGCGTCGCCGAGCATGCGCGCGTCCCCGTGTCCATCGAGCGCGCGCTTGGCGCCGCGGCGATGGGGCTGATCTGCGTGATCTCGCTGGCGAACGTTATCGTGCGCTACGCCACCAACGTGTCGTTTGCCTTCACCGAGGAGTTCTCGGTGTTCCTGCTGGTGTTCATGACCTTCGTCGGCGCCTCGCTCGCCTTCGCCACCAACGAGAACATCCGCATCACCTTCTTCGCCGACAAGCTGCCGCCGCGCGGGCGGCTGGCCTGCGAGGTGATCGCCGCGATCGCCTCGTTCCTGATGTTCGCGCTGATTGTCTGGTATGGCGGCGAACTCACCTGGGACGAGTACCGCTTCGGCGAGACCTCGCCGAGCCTCGGCTATCCGACCTGGATCTACACGATCTGGCTGCCGATCCTGGGCACGGTCATCCTTCTGCGCATCCTCGGCCGCCTCGTCGCGACGCTGAGGGGCCGGGCATGATCCTCGCCAATTTCGTCCTGCTCGGCGTCTTCCTGATCCTTCTGCTGATCGGCACACCGGTCGCCGTCTCGCTGGGTCTGGCGGGTGCGGCCGCGGTGGCCATCGGGCTCGACCTCAACACCGTGGCGATGGTCGGCACCAACGCCTACACCTCGGTCGCCAAGTATCCGCTGATCACCATCCCGCTGTTCGTGCTGACCGGGGTGATCTTCGAGAGGTCAGGCGTTGCGGCGCGGCTCGTCACCTTCGCCCAGGCGATCGTCGGCCCCCGGCGCGGCGGGCTGGCACTGGTCGCGACGCTCGTCTGCATGATCATGGGCGGCATGTCCGGCTCCGGCCCGGCGGATGCCGCCGCCGTCGCCACCATCATGATCCCCTCGATGCTGAAGGCGGGCTATCCGCGCGCCTTCTCGGCGAGCGTCATCGCGGCGTCCGCCTCCACCGCGATCCTGATCCCGCCGTCGATCGCGCTGATCGTCTATTCGATCCTCGTCCCGGGCGTCGACCTGAGAGCGCTGTTCGCGGCCGGCCTGATTCCCGGCGTGCTGGCCGGCGTCGCGATCATGCTGCCGACGGTCTGGCTCAGCCACCGCCACGACTTCGGTAGCGCCGAGCGCACCGACCGGCCGCCCTTCTGGCCGAGCTTGCGTGCCGCTATCCCCGGCCTGCTGGCGCCAGTCATCATTCTCGGCGGATTGCGCTCCGGCCTGTTCACGCCGACCGAGGCAGCGGTGGTCGCGGTCGCCTACGGTTTCCTCGTCGGCGTCGTCTTCTACCGCAACCTCGGACTGACGGAGATCTACCGCGTCCTTGCCGATGCGGCCGAGACCTCCGCGATCATCATGATCATCATCTCGCTGTCCGGCCTGTTCGCCTGGGCGGGCTCTACCCTCGGCGCCTTCGACTTCATGGCGCGTGAGATCCTCGCCGTCAGCGACAGCGGCATCATCGTGCTGCTCCTGGTCATGGCCGTGCTGCTGTTCGCCGGCATGATCCTCGACGGGGTGTCGATCTACCTGATCACATTGCCGATCCTGATCCCGATCGCCATGGCCTTCGGCTGGAACCTGACCTGGTTCGGCGTCCTGATGGCCATGAACGTTGCCATCGGCCAGTTCACGCCGCCGGTCGCCGTCAACCTGATGGTCACGGCGCGGATTGCGCGCGTTCCCATCGAATCCACGATCCCGTGGGTCGCCTGGTTCATGCTGAGCATGGGCCTGGCGATGCTGCTCGTCATCCTGGTGCCCGAGATCGCCCTGTGGCTTCCGCAGGTGCTCGGCTACCGCATCTGAACAACGACCCGACTGCCGGGAGGAGAGACGACGTGAGTACCAACGAGATGACCGGCGGCGAGGCGATGGCCCGCATGCTGAAGGCCTTCGGAACCGGGCCGATGTTCGGCATGGGCGGCTTCCAGCTGCTGCCCTTCTACGATGCGGCGCGCCGCATCGGCCTCGACCACAACCTGATCAACGACGAGCGTTGCGCCGTCTTCATCGCCGACGCATATGCCAAGGTCTCGGGCCGGGTCGGCGTCTGCGACGCGACGCTCGGACCCGGCGCGCCCAACCTCGTCACCGGCCTCGTCGAGGCGCTCAATGCCGGCTCGCCGCTGGTGGTCTTCGTCGGCGACAGCCATCGCCTGCACTCCTGGAAGAACATGACCCAGGAGTCGCGTCAGACCGAGATCCTGCGCCCCGCCTGCAAGGAGCTGATCCGCGTCGAGATGGTCGAGCGGATCCCGGAACTGGTGCGGCGCGCATTCCAGGTCGCCACGTCAGGCCGTCCCGGTCCCGTCGTCGTCGACGTGCCTGAGGATGTCTGCCACGGCACGCACCCCTTCGATGACAGCGACTTCGAGGTCGACGAGGCCTATGCCTCGGCGCCCTCGCTGCGCTGCCGCCCTGCCTCCGGTGACCTCGAGGAGGCCGCCCGGATACTGGGCGATGCGGAGCGGCCGCTGATGCTGTGCGGCGGCGGTGTCCACATCTCCGGCGCGACCGCCGACGCCGAGGCGCTGGCCCACGCGCTGAACCTGCCGGTCGCCCACACCATGACCGGCAAGGGCGCCATCGCCTGCACCGATCCCCTGAGCGCCGGCCTGTTCGGCCGCTACGACCGGATCGCCAACAAGCTGATCGAGGAGTCCGACTGCCTGCTGGTGGTCGGCTGCAAGCTCGGCGAGATCGCCACCAAGCGCTACACGGTCCCGGCCGCCGGCAAGCGGGTCATCCATCTCGACAACGTTGCCGAGGAGTTTGGCCGCACCTTCCGCCCGACGCTGAGGCTGTGGGGCGATGCACGTGAGGGCCTGCGCGACCTCGAGGCCGCGCTGGCCTCGAAGGCGGATGCGATCCGCGCCCGGCAGCAGCCCTATGCCGAGGACGTGGCCGCCCGCATGGCCGAGTGGCGGAAGTCGGTGGAGGCGCGCCTGACGTCTGCCGAGCGCCCGATCAACATGGCGCGGCTGCTGAACGAACTGAACAAGACCATGCCGGCCGACGGCATCCTCGTTGCCGACGGCGGCTTCGCCGCGCATTGGGGTGGGCTGCTCTACGACACCAAGCAG
>JAEYRQ010000433.1 GCA_023435545.1 Pseudomonadota bacterium
CCCCACCAGCGGCCGGCAAGCCTTCCCCGGGTCCCCCCGGCCCCCGAAAATGGCAAACGCCCGTCAGCGGGCTTCCCTGGGGCGGGAATGCATTCAAGAAGCTGGTAGGATGGTTCATTGAATCATGCTTGGGAGGGCAATCATATGGCTACGGACGAACTGCCGAAGAGCGCTTACGAGATGCTGATGGTGAATGCGGTCGTCGCCGACCAGGAGCGCCACGAATTGATCATCGCATTCAAGCCGAAACCGGGTGATCCGCCAGTAGTCATCACCCTGCCTGCAGGGGCAGTTGGTGATCTTGTTGCCAAGGTGGCGTCCGCGCACCGGGAAATCGCCCTCCAGAGCGACGGCGCGGCCGGCGCGTTCGTTCCGATCCGCCTGACTGGAGCTAGGCCTTTCCAGACCGAGGAGGGGACTCCGATACTTCTTCTTCAGTTCGAAGGCTCTGTAGAACTGGCCGTTCAACTACCCAAAGGCCACGCATTGGCGCTTGCGCGCGTAGTCGAAGAGCTTTACGTGCCGCGCGGCTCCGCTCCGCCAAAGCGGCATTGAGGTCGGTTCCAATAGGACGCAATAGATTCCTCCCTTTCACAGTAGGCCGGCGACGCCGGCATGCACTTGGGCCAGGGGGGGGTCCCATCATCGGATATCCCCGCGCCGCAGGCCCGTCCCGGCGATGCCGCGCACCTTCGCGGGCAAGGCGCGGTCGTAAGCCTGGAGCCCCTGAGTTACGCCCGTGGCGACCATGGTCTCGATCTCCCGGTTGCCGCGTGCGCCAGATACCGAGACATTCACGTTCACGTCGACGTGCTGCGGTCCCGTTGCCGCGCCACCGTCCCGGCCGCCGGCATGGATGACGCCGAGCCGGCCGGAACTGTCCCGCCTGAGCGGCATGATGGCTTCCGGCCCGGCCTCGCCCATCAGCCCGGCGCCGCGCGCCATCGGAAACACGGTCGGACTGGACACGACGCCACCACGGGCGAAGGGGATGACGTTGCCGCCGGAGAAGACATTGCCCTTGGCGTTGGGCAGCAGCGCGCCGAGAATGCCCCCACCACCACCGAACAGCCCGGCAAGCGGGCCGGAGCCCAGAAGCGCGGCCTGTAGCGCGGCCTCGGCCAGCTTCTCGATCAGCCTGTCCAGCGCATCGATCCCGGTCTCGATCGGCGGAATGAGGTCGGCGAAGCCCTGATAGGCCGTGTCCGTGAAGAACCGTTGTGCCTCGGCCGCTTCCTCGGCGGCGGTGCGCAGCGACTCCAGCGCCTCGGCGGCCTCGCCGTAGCCCTGTGCCAGCGACCGAGCAGCGGCGGCTTCCTCCGGCGTCAGCGTTCGGCCGGCTTCGCGGGCCGCGTTCAAGAGTTCCTGTTCGATCCGGGCGGCTTCCTGGGCGGCCGTCGTCATGCCCCAGATCTGCGCTTCAAGCTGGAGCGCAGCGATCTGGTCATTGATCGCAGCCGTTGCCCGCTCATAGGCGTCGGTGCGCTCGCGGGCCTTCTGCACGTCGTCGTCGCCGGGCAACTTGAAGTCGGCGAGTGAGACGGTGCTGCCGGTGCGGATCGAGACGCGGTCGCCGGGCTCGCGTAGCGAGGGATCGCCGAGGGTCCGCACGTCGGCCTCGATCTCCTTGGCCTGCTTCACAAGCGCCTGGGTGGCGTTGAACAGGGTGCCGACCGCGCCGAGCCAATTCCCGCTGACCAGCCCGCCGAAGCCGAGATGTTCGAAGATCCAGAACGTTTCCTGCAGCTCGCGAAGCTTGTCGGACAGCGGGTCGACACGGGTCGTGGCCCAATCCAGGACATCGGCGACCCGGCCCATGTATTCGGCGAAGTTCTTCGATGCCTCGGTGTTCCTGTCGATCTCGCCGACCAGCTTCGCGAGCGAGTTCTGGATCTTCGCGAACGCCTGTGAGGACGTTTGTTCCGTCGCGGCGGCCTGCGTCTCAAGATCGCCCATGCCGGCGAGGAAGGCCCGGAAGAACGCCTCGGAACTGACCTTGCCATCGATCACAAGCGAGCGCAGCTTCGCGACCGATCCGCCGGCTTCCTCCAATCCGTTCGCCACGGCCTGAAGGATCGGCCGGGCGCCCTCGTTAATCGAGTTGAATTCCTCGGCCCGGACCACCGCCCCGCCGAGCGCCTGCGAAAGCTGTAGCAGCGCGCCAGAGGCCGACTGTGCATCCGCGCCCTGCACCCTCAGGGCAAGCGACACGCCTTCCGTGAACCGCGTCAGTTCTGTTCCGGTGGCGCCGAGTTCCTTCTGTGCCTGCGCAAGTCTGCCGTACAGCGTGACCAGCGGCTCGATCGCTGTCCCGTTGCGCTGGGCGATGGCATAGAGTTCGTCCAGCGTGTCGCCGAGCGCGTTGCCTTCAAGCCCCGCGACCTTCAACTGGTTCTGCACGCGAATCCAGATGTCCGCGTACTGCTGAAGCTGACGAACAGCGACCGCACCGCCGAGCGCCGCGAATGCACCCGTCATGATCCGGATCGCCGCGCTCGCCTGCCGCGCGCTGTTGCCGAGCTGCTGCATCGCGCGGTCGGTGCCGCGCATGTGCGTCTGCACGGTCCGATCGAACCGTTGAGCTTCCGCACGGGCTTCCTGGAGCCCGCGGTTGAAGTGCGCAAGCTCAGCCTTGATCTGGACGGCTACGGAGCCTGCTTCCAGCATGGTGATCTCCTATGCCGCCTTGGTCTGGCGAGCCTGCTGGACCTGCCGCCAATCGATGACGCGATAGACCTCGGACGCATACACGGCCTGCATCTTTTCGAGCCTGGCGACGGCCTTCGTCAGCCGATCATGGCGGGCCATTTCCTCGGGGAACTTCGCGGCGCGGTACTGACGGCTGACATGCGCAAACTCGGTTTCCGTGAGGCCGGACAGATAGGCGGGACCCGTCAGCACCGCCGTCGCGGTTTCCATGTCGCCGGACTCCAGCGCCTTCGTCAGAAAGCCCAGCCGTTCGGCCTTTTTCAGCCCCTTCACGTGGTTGCGAATGTCGCTGGCGATGTGCAGCCGCGCCGGGTCGGGCGCCGCTTGGATCGGGGCCGACATCTTCCTTACAAGGGCGTCGATCTGCCGTTGCGCAATTTCGCGCTTCGCGTCGAACCTGCGATTGATTGCATCGGAGACTTTCTCGACGTGGTCAGCGACCAATACCTGAGCACGCAAAGGCGTGTTCATGGGATCGCGGTTCGCCGCGTCCAGCCGGTCCAGGAACTCGCCGACCGAAATGTAGGCTTCCACAGCGACAGCCTTGAGTTCGCCAACGATCCCGTCGCTGGAGTGCCCTTCGATCATCTTGAAGGCGGCAGGATGCAGATCCAGCGCGACTTTCGTGCTCGCGGGAACGTCGGCCGGATCGTCTTCGGGCTCAAGGATATAGTCAGTCATTGCCATGTCTCCTTTGTGAGGGTCGCGCGCCGAACTGCACGGAGTCGGTGGAGGGGGAGGAGAAACCCCCATCCGCACGGTCCGGCGCGCGTCCTGTGGTGCCTGTCACCGACCGGCTCCAATTCGGTTTTCGAGGGCCAGCATCCAAAGCGGCACCTCGGTTTGGCCTGCGTCCATGACGTGAACGCCGGTCATGGTTGTCGCGCGAACGGTCCGGCGCGACGGGGCGACACGGGATTGCGGCGCGGGACGCTCAAGTGGCCGGCGCACCGGCTCCCATTCGATGCGAGCTCGATCCTCGATGAACGCGACGATGGTGCCGGCGCGGCCATCCAATTTCACCGCTTCGCCAATCTCGAATGTCGGGCTTCCGAGCACGGTCAAGTCGCCGTCGCCGACAATGCGCGACGTGTGCAAGCCGTCGTCGCGAACGCGCTCGCAACGCCAGCGCCGTCCGGGCGGGACACCGGTTGCATGGGACTCGGCAACAACCCATTGTGCGGGCTGTCCGGTGATGGTGACGATCTGGCCGGGCTCAATCATTGGGCGGCCTCCCGGCGGCGGATGTATTCCTTCTCGGGAATGCGCTCGATCGTGACGCGCTCGAAAAGCGACCCACCGCGCAACGGGACAAGTGGGCCGGTGCCGTCGCCCGTGGCAAAGCTGACAGTCGTCTTTGCCTTGGGCTTCACCTCGACGGCAAGGGCGCCCGCAATAGCGTTGGCGTAATCGTCCGACCCGTTCTGGCCGTGGTCGACGCGATCCCGCCCGGACGGTGCTACGCGACGCTCCAGCAACCGGAGTTCGCGGATCAGCCGGGGATGATTTGGGATAGTGATGGCGCCCCGCATGAAGTGCGGCACGGATTCCAGGTACAGCGTCGACTTGGGCTTGTCGGCCCGGACGTAGGCAATGCCTGCATCCCTGAATGCACGTGCAACCCATTCACCGGCATAATTGTCGCCGACGATCGAACGGCAACCGTAATCCTTGGCGAGCTTGGCGAAGTCGGCCGCGACCTGGTTAGGATCAAAGGGAGGCGCCACGCCACGGACGACATCGGCGATGAACCGATCATCCTCGCGATGACCAATGCAAAGCGTGAAGTGGTCATGCCGGCCAGCGCTCGCGTCGGTGAAGGCGGAATAGACACCACCAGAGCGCGGCGGCAGTTCCATCGGCCGGCTATGGTCGATCGCGGCATCAATTACAGCGTCGTCGAGAAGCGAGGCGATATCGCTGCGAAACTGCCCGTCCCATTCGGCCTTTGCGGCTTCAGGGTCCGTCGCGCGCGCCCGTTCGATGATCTTGGCGTTGATCGTCGGATTGAAATCGGCCGACCCGCCCGCGACAACCAGCGTGTCGGGATCGTCCTGGCCGAAGTGGTCGCGGTGCTTCTGGTGCAGCAACCCGATCCGCCGGTAAGGGCTGGAAATGCCTATCAGCATCCCGCCGGTGGTCGCCAACGCGGGCACGACGGCGCGATAGGTCTCGACATCCGGCAAGGCGGAGGCCTCATCGCGGAAGAACGCGCTTTCGTCGAGGATGCAGGCGAGAAGCGTCCGGCCGCGGACGGTCCGGTAAGAGTTGGCGTGCATCCCGACGACGATGTTGCCGGCGAGCTGGATTTCTTCGGCCGTGATGTTCTCGATCGACTGCGCAAGGATCGGGCTGGAGGTAAGGAAGCCCTCGCAATAGTCCCGGACCGTCCGCGCCTGGGCTTTCGACGGCGACAGAACCAGAACATACCCCGTCTCGCCGGGAGCGAGCTTTCCCCGGTGGTCCCGGAATGCGGCGACATAGGTGGCGATGGCAGCAGCCATGCGGGACTTGCCGGAACGACGGCCCGCGACTGCCCATAGCTCGCTTACAGGGCCTTCCGGCGGCTTCCTGCCGCCCGCCACGGTGGCGAACCGTTCGGCCTCGTCGGGATCGAGCGGAAGTCCGTAAGCGGCCTTCAGCACGGCCCGCCACGTCCGCCACGGCGCGATATCGCCGAGCGCGGCGCCGAGTAGATGGGGATCGGAAAGGGCCTCGCCGATGTTCATCAGGCGGCCTCGCCTTCTCGCTCCGCAGCACGGTCCGCCATGTAGGTGCGAAGATCCGGCGTCACGTCCCGCGCGCGGCGCTGCCAGCCCAGCGTTGCCGCAGAGCGATTGAACGTGTTCACCAGCGCGCCGATTGCCGCCGGATCGATCGCCTCGCCCTGGAGCCACCTCACGCCAGCGTCCCGCAGCATCGCGGCGAGCATGGCAACGTGGTCCACCGCAAGCCTCTCCAGCGTTGATAGCTGGTCCGCCCCTCCAAGGTCCGCCATCACCTCGGCGCGCGTCTCTCGCACGGCCTGTGCGGCCCGCGTGCGGCCGTCCAGGGCATCGAGCGTCAGCAGCCGCACCTTGCCACCGCGCATAGCCTGCCCATCGGCGGCGGGTCCGGGATCAATCGTGGCGGTATCAGCGGGCAATTCGAAGGCTCCGATTGTGTGTCAATTTGTGGGTAGAATATCAGGAACGATAGGAACCGCAAGGGGCTCAATCCGTTCTGGCGGAAACACCGTCCGCCGCACCCTATCCCGAAGAAAAAGCGCGAAATGTCTACTTGTTTGGTGGGGTTTTCTTCCCTGCCCCAATTGAAGGGACATAAAGGGACAGAAGGGGACTTTGTCCCGTTGTGTCGCGGGGGACATAAAGGGACACACCCCTTAGGGGGTGTCCTTTTGTCCCGCCCAACTGTCCCCCTACCCTGTCCATGCGAGTTCCCCCCAGACGCTTACAGTTCCCGAGGCAATCACATGCTCGGAAGCTCGCTGGAATGCCTTGCGCTTGGCGGAAGGTTCGTCGGATGCCGAGATGCCCCGGCGATAGGCATAGACTCGCCACTGGTCCAATGTGACGACGCGGGCCTTTGCGGGGATATGATTGGACGCGGGTGCGGGCTCGCCGCATTCATCCAGCGCCATCTGCATCGCTCGCAGCGCGATCTGAGCGGCCCGGCTGGGCCTCCCCTTGCGCTCGGGCT
>JAEYRQ010000438.1 GCA_023435545.1 Pseudomonadota bacterium
CCGATATACTGTATGAAGTTGAGGATCGCCGCCACCGCCCCCCACAGCGCGGGAGAGGGGATGCCGAGGGCCCACATGGCCGCGGCGGTGGCGATGCCGAGGCAGACATTGATGCCGGCGATGGTCAGCAGGTAGCCGGAGATGGTGCGCTCCGCATCGCGGATGATGCGGGCGGCACGCAGCCGCGCGCCGCGGCTGACGCAGATGGTCAGGATGCTCTCGCGCAGCCGGTTGCGGGTGGCGAGGTAGAAATAGAGCACCGCGACGAACAGCACGACCTGTCCCAGCGCTGGCGGCGCGAAGCTGAGCACGCTGTCGATCAGGCCCGGGCCCTTCACCGCGACCGTCGGCGTTCCGCCGTCTTCCCCCGCCTGCTGCACGGATTCCTGCAGTTCCCGCAGTGCCCGCATGTGCCACTGCATGCGCGAGACATGCCTGTCCAGCACCTCGAACAGTTCGGGCAGGCGCCCGCTCCATTCCTGCACCGCCGGGGCGAGCAGGAACCCCAGCCCATAGAGGCCGCCCAGCGCCACGACGATGACGATGATCGCGGCCAGCGGCGAGGGCAGCCCGGTCCGCTCGAACAGATTCATGGCTGGCCCGAGCATCAGACCGAGCACGATCGCCGCGAACACGGGCGCGAAATAGGCAGCCCACGCATCGAGGGCATGGATGACCAGGATGGCGAAGATTCCGAGCAGCGCCACCTTGGAGGATCTGTCGAGGAGCGAGCCCGGATCGGCGATCGGACGGATCCGGCCGACGAACGGGCGCAGGCCCGCTCTGGGATTGACGGGGCGCAGCAGTTCCGCGGACATGGGGGCGACGCGACGGCGTCCCTCGCCGCCGGGTTCAAGCTTCATTCGCGATCTCCTGCAGTCCTCCCGGGTCGAGGCGCGGCGCACCCGACACAATGGAACGCTTGGCGGGCCTGAGGCGTTCCCGTGACGGCCGGGGCGGCTGCCGCTTGCGACGTCGCAATGCGGACGCCTCGACATTCTGCGAGGGGGATTCCAAGATCGCCCTGCCGGTCATGCAACGGGAGACATCCTGATGAACGCACGCAAGTCGTCCACCGCCGCCAAGTCGGCCGGCGAGGAATCGGTATCCGAGAGCTGGGATCGCCTGACGGATCGGCTGAGCCAGCTTCGAACCGACCTGTCCGAACTCAACGCCGCCGCCCGCGATCTCGCCAAGGCGGGGGTTTCGGAGGGGCAGGACCGGGTCCAGAGCGAGATCGACGACCTTGCCGCCCGCGCTGCGGCGATCCGGGACGAGCTGAATGCCAGTGGTTACCGTCTCGCACAGGGCGCCGGTGAACAAGCCGGCTACTACGCGCGCGAACTGGAATCGACGATCAATCGCAATCCGATCACAGCCTTGCTCGTCGCGCTTGGCGTGGGCTTCGTGATCGGCATGAGTTCGCGTGGCCGGCACTAGGCCCGCGGGATGCTGAGGGCAATCGCCGCACAGGTGGGAACGGCCGTACAGGCCAGGGTTCGCGACGTGGTGATGCGGGCGATCCTGTTGCTGGTCGCCCTCGTCTTCCTCCTCGGCGCGATCGCCTTCGGCTCGGTCGCGCTCTACCTCTATCTGCTCACGGTGACGGGACCGGTCATCGCCGCGCTCGGCGTTGCCGGCCTGTTCCTGTTGGCCATGCTCGTCGCCTTGGTGGTGGCCATGGCAGGGACCACGCGGGTTCCGGCGGCAGTGCCCTCCGCTACAGCCGGACTCGGTGCAGCCGCGGCACCTCCGCCCGGCGGCCCCGCGGCGGCCCCCGGCGTTGCCGGCTTGACGGGCGATGCGGAGGCTCTGGGTATCCTTCTGGGGCGGAACCTTGGGGGCGTGCCGCTGGTGCTGACGGCGCTGGCGGTCGGCCTCATGCTTGGACGTATCCGCAAATAGGCCCCCGTCGGCGGAATTACCTGGCTTCGGCGGCGAGGCCGATATGCCGCACCGCCCGGCGCAGCGCGGGAAGGAAGCGCTCGATCATCTCCTCGGCCGTGATCCGGCCGGTCTGAGCGCTCATGTTGATGGCGATGTTGGCGCGGCTGCTTCGGCCGGCAACGGGCACCGCGATCGAGCGCAGCCCGAGTTCCAGCTCCTCCGAGACGAGCGCGTATCCCAGCGAGCGCACCTCCTCCAGTCGCCGCCTGAGCGCCGTGCGGCTGGTGAGCGTGTGATCCGTTTGCCGCTCGAGCCGGGCGAGCGAGAAGTATGCCTCCAGCTCGCGGGGCGACAGCATCGACAGCAGCGCCTGTCCCATCGACGTCGCGTGCGCGGGCAGGCGCGTGCCGAGCCCCAGCCCGATCGTCATGATGCGATGGCGGGCCGGCGAGCGCGCGACATAGATGATGTCGGCCCCGTCCAGCATGGCGGCGGAAGCGGACTCGTCGAATTCCAGCGTCAGCCCGCGAAGCTCGTCCTGAACCACCTCGAGTTCGGTGGCGGCGGCCAGGTAGGCTTGGCCGATCTCGAGGACCGCCGGTGTGAGCTCGTAGTTCTTGCCGTCCGTTCGGGCGAGGCCGATCTCGCAGAGCGTCAGCAGGAAGCGGCGCGCGGCGGCGCGGGTCAGGCCGGCGCGCGCGGCCACGTCGGTTATGGTCTGGCGCCGGTGCCCTGCATCGAAGCTGCGGATCACGGCGAGCCCCCTGACCAGGGATTGGACAGTCTCGTCGCGCGCGGGCATCGCTATCCTGCCGTTCGTATTTCGAACACAAGATCGTAGTGCGAACTTTGTGATTGACGCAAGCCGGCCCGACTGGACAATGCCGGTCAGACCTCGGATTCCCCTGAAGGACGTCAGGATTGGCCAGAATCCTCCCGCTATCCGATGCGATCGCACTGACCGTGCACGACGGCGACAGCGTCGCGCTGGAGGGCTTCACCCACCTGATCCCCTACGCGGCGGGCCACGAGATCATCCGGCAGCGCCGCACCGGCCTGCATCTCATCCGCATGACGCCCGATATCCTGTACGACCAGCTGATCGGCATGGGATGCGCGGCCAGGCTCACCTTCTCCTGGGGCGGCAATCCCGGCGTCGGCTCCCTGCACCGGCTTCGCGATGCGGTGGAGAACGACTGGCCGGGGCCGCTCGAGATCGAGGAGCACAGCCACGCGGCGATGGCGAACGCCTACGACGCTGGGGCCGCCAACCTGCCTTTTGCCGTGTTCCGCGGCTATCTCGGTGCCGACCTGCCGAAGGTGAACCCGACGATCCGGCACGTCGACTGCCCCTATACCGGCGAACGGCTGGCGACGGTTCCGGCGATCCGGCCCGACGTGGCGATCGTCCACGCCCTGCGCGCCGATCGTCAGGGCAACGTGCTGCTGGAGGGCATCGTCGGCGTGCAGAAGCAGGCGGTGCTCGCGGCGAAGCGCTCGGTCGTCACTGTCGAGGAAATCGTCGACGATCTGGGTGCCGGATCGCCCAACTGCGTCATCCTGCCGTCCTGGACGGTGACGGCGATCGCCGAGGTGCCTGGCGGTGCCCACCCCTCCTACGCCTATGGCTACTATCCGCGCGACAATGCGTTCTACATTGCCTGGGATCCGATCGCGCGGGACCGCGACAGCTTCCGCGCCTGGATGGACGCGAACGTGATGGCGCGAGGACCCGAGGATTTCGCACGGCATGCCCGCCGGAGCCGGGCAGAGGTCGACGCATGAGCCATACCGCCACCGAGATGATGACGATCGCGGCGGCTCGCGCACTGCGAAACGATCACGTCTGCTTCGTCGGCATCGGCGCGCCGTCTGCCGCCTGCAACCTCGCCCGGCTGACGCACGCACCCGGCATCACGCTGATTTACGAATCCGGGACTATCGCCACCCGCCCCGACGTGCTGCCGCTGTCGATCGGTGACGGCGAACTGTGCGACACAGCGCTGGTGACGGTCGATGTGCCGGAGATGTTCCGCTATTGGCTGCAGGGCGGGCGCATCTCGCTGGGCTTCCTGGGCGGCGCGCAGATCGACCGCTTCGCCAACCTCAACACGACCGTCGTCGGACCGTACGCGAGCCCGAAGGTCAGGCTTCCGGGCGGCGGCGGCGCACCGGAGATCGCGACGAACTGCGGCGAGATCTTCATCATCATGGCGCAGAGCCGGCGCAGCTTCGTCGAGCGTCTGGATTTCGTCACCTCGATGGGCCACGGCGAGGGCGGCGATCATCGCGCCAGGCTCGGCGTGCATACCAGGGGACCGACGCGCGTCGTCACCGATCTGTGCGTGATGGAACCCGATCCGGTGACGAAGGAACTGACCGTCACGTCGATCCACCCCGGCGCGACCCGCGAGGGGATCGTCGAGGGGACCGGCTGGACGATCCGTTTCGGGACGCGTGTCGCCGAGACGCCGCCCCCGACCCCGCTCGAGCTGTCGGTCCTGCGGGACCTGCACGAGCGCACGCGCAAGGCGCATACCGTTTCCGCCTGACGGCGGCCCTGCCCCGGACGGACAACGTCCGGGGCCAAGAAGCCAGACAGACGGGGCAAGAGGAAACCCCGGAGGACGATGGATATGACCACTCTCGCAGGCTATCGCCGCATCACACCGGACAGCGCGCCCGCGCACCCCTGTCCGGCGTACCGCTCCAATCCGTTGAGGGTGCCGAAGCGGCCGCTGATTATCCTGCCGCAATCGCTCTCGGAGATCTCCGGCCCCGTCTACGGCCATGAAACCGTGAGGCCGGAGGAGGCGGACCTGACCCGCCAGCATCCCGGCGAGCCGCTGGGCGAGCGCATCATCGTGCACGGGCGGGTGCTCGACGAGGACGCCCGACCGGTGCGCAACAGCCTGGTCGAGGTCTGGCAGGCGAATGCGGCGGGCCGCTATATCCACCACCGCGACCAGCATCCAGCCCCGCTCGCCCCGAACTTCCCCGGCGCCGGCCGTATCGTCACCGACGAGAACGGCCGCTACCGCCTCGTCACGGTCCGGCCCGGCGCCTATCCCTGGCGCAACCACCCGAACGCCTGGCGGCCGTCGCATATCCACTTCTCGGTGTTCGGCGCGAGCTTCACCCAGCGGCTGGTCACCCAGATGTATTTTCCCGGTGATCCGCTGATACCCCTCGACCCGATCTACAATTCGGTGCCGGACGAAACCGCGCGCCGGCGGATGATCTCTGCCTTCGACCTCGATGCGACTGAGCCGGAGTGGGCACTCGCCTATCGGTTTGACATCGTTCTGCGCGGCCGCGAGGCCACGCCGATGGAGGATTGATATGTCGACGACCACACCGTCCCAGACCGTAGGCCCCTACTTTCACTACGGTCTGACCGACAATCACGCGATCACCGACCTGGCCGGCGAGGCCTCCGCCGGCGAGCGCATCGTCATCGAGGGGCACGTGCTGGACGGCCAGGGCGAGCCCGTGCCCGACTGCATGCTGGAGATCTGGCAGGCCAACGCCGCGGGCAAGTATGATCACCCAGAGGATACCCAGGCCAAGCCGGTCGACCCCGGTTTTCGGGGCTTCGGCCGCTGCGCTACCGACGCCGACGGCCGGTTCCACTTCCGCACGGTGAAGCCTGGGCCGGTGCCAGGTCTCGGCAATGCATTGCAGGCGCCCCACATCCTGGTGGCGGTCTATGCACGCGGGCTCCTGAAGCAGTTGATGACGCGGATCTATTTCGAGGGCGAGCCGCTGAACGACACCGATCCCGTCCTCGCCATCGTCGTCGAGGACCAGCCGCGCCGCAGCCTGCTGGCCGCCGACAAGGGAGGTGGGCACTACCACTGGGACATCGTCTTGCAGGGCGACAACGAGACGCAGTTCTTCGAGGTATAGGGCGCGCTTCGAACTCCGCCGGTGCCTTTTGAGTGGATGCCGTTCGGGTGCCAGCCGGCCGGCACCGGGATTGCTGCCGCCTACAGGCGGTCGTCCTCGTAGCGGTCGCGCAGCGACTTCATCGACTCCATGAAGCGCCGCATCATCGATTCAAACGTCCTGGCGACCTCGTCGATCTCCTCGTCGGTGGGAAGCCGCAACGTGCGCTCGCTGCCGCCGCCGGTTGCCCCGTCACCGCCGCCCGCATCCGGTTCGGCGCGGCCGGGCAGGTCGCGCGGCGGCTCCTGCGCACCGGCCAGCCTCTCGCGCAGCCGGCCGATCTCGACGGCGAGTTCGGCGTTCTCGCGCGACAGCCGCGCGATTTCCTCCTCGAGCGCCTCCCGGTCGTCGGCAACCGCCTCGCAGGCCCAGCCGGTTCCGCGCTTGCGGCAGAGCGACGTGGCGCCGGTCTCCCGGTCCACCCGCATGAGCCCGTCGTCGACGCGGCGCAGAATGTATCGCCCGCCCTCCGTGTCGGGTGCCGCGGTCTGGGCGGCGGCGGGCAGGGCGAGGGCGGTGGGAAAGGCAAGCGCGGCGACGAAGGCCGCACAGACGAGGCTCAGGCGCATTGACGGACTCCGTGCTTCCTCGCCCCCGACAGTTCTTCGACCAATCTAGCGCGCCGGCCCGTCGCCGACAAACCTGACCGCCGATTACGGCAGATAGGGCTGCCGCCCCTGCTCGAGCGCGTCGGCCAGAAGCTCCAGCCGGTCCTGGCCCCAGAACGGTTCGCCATTCAGCACATAGGTCGGCGCGCCGAACACCGAGCGGTCAATCGCCTCGCGGGCGTTCGCCTCGTACGCCGAGGTGATCTCCTCTCCGCGCGCGGCGGCGAGGATCGCCCGTGCATCATGGCCGGCGTCCGCGAGCATACCTTCCAGCACATGCTCGTCCGCGATCTGGCGCTCATCCACCCACACCGCCCGGAACACCCGGTGCAGGAAATCGGCGGGATCGCCGCCTGCCGCCGCGATCGCCAGCACTGCGCGGTCGGCGAGGCTCGCATCGGTCGGGAAGTGCGCCGGCTGCAGGTTGAGCGGGAGCCCGCGCTTCTCCCGCCAGCGCTTCAGCTCGACCATCCGATAGCGCTGCCGGGCGGGCGCGCGCTTGGCGAGCGGCAGCCCGCCGGTCTCCGGGAACACCACGCCGAGATTGACCGGCCTGTAGAGGATCGCCGCACCGTGCCGGCGTGCCAGATCGACGAAAAGGTCGTGGCCCAGATAGGACCACGGCGAAACGGAGGTGAAGAAGTACTCGATCGTCGGCGTCATGGCGTCTCCCCTTGCGCGCGCCCGCGGGCGGGCGTCGGCGCCAGAATGCTGCCTTGCCCGTCGCTTGGCAAAGGGAATGGCGGCACCGCACGCCGTTTCAGGCGAGCCGCGGATATCCGGCGGCGACCGCCCTTGCTTCCATCGCAAGGATTGCGTCATAGGCGGCATCGGAGGGGCGCTCGGCAGCGGCGAGGAACAGCACACGCCGCGCGTCCGCCGTCGCGGGATCCGCCAGCGTCTCGAT
>JAEYRQ010000503.1 GCA_023435545.1 Pseudomonadota bacterium
GTGCCCGGCTTCAGGCCGCCATCGGCGCTCGCGGCGGGCTTGGCGCCCCCCGCCGGCTGCGCGGGCGCCATCGGGCTCGGCGACGGTGCAGTTCCAATCGCGGCCACCGTGATCGATCGGGCGACGCGGATGCGCAGGCCGTTCTGCTCGATCTCGATCTCGCTGAGATCCGTCTCGGTCAGCAGCGCCGCCAGTTCGCGGATCAGTCCCTGGTCGATGTCCCGTTCGGGTCGTTCCATCAGCTTCAATCCAACATGGGGCGCCGAGGCGCCGGGGTGCGGTCGGCTCGGCTGGCGCCGCACATATAGCCGGTTGCACGCAATCCGCAAATCGCGCGCCTCGTTCCGGCGATGGTTATCGGGGAGCTATCAGCAGGTTCGGCAGCCGTCGTCGCGCACTTGCGAGATCTTCTCCTGCAGCGTCTCGAAGTTCACCGCACCGGGGATGACCTCGTCCCCGACCACATAGGAGGGCGTTCCGCGAAGCCCGAGCGCCTCCGCCACGAGGTAGTTCTCGGCGATGGCATCGTCCACTTCCTTCGACCGGGCTGCCTTGGCCACGGCCTCCGAGTCGATGCCGAGGTCCTTGACCACCTTCATCGCCTGCGCCTTGTCGATGCCGTTGGCGCTCTGCGTGGACATGAGCTCGACATGGAAATCGAGATAGCGCTCCGGGGCGACCTTGCTTACGGCGATCCCGATTCGGGCTGCCTCGGCCGAACCGTCCGTCAGGACCGGCCACTCCTTGAACACCACCTTCAGCTTCGAATCGGTCTTCAGCAGATCGAGCATCGCCGGCAGCATGCGCTTGCAGTAGCCGCAATTGTAGTCGAAGAACTCCACCAGTGTGACGTCTCCCTCCGCGTTCCCCGCCACCGGCGAGGTGGGCGAGCGGAAGATCAGGTCGGCGTTCTCCTTAAGCGCCTCCGAACGAGCCGCGACCTCGTCGCGCTGCCGCTTCTCCTCGAGCGCGGTCAATACCTCCTCCAGCACCTCCGGATTCTGCAACAGGTACTCACGGATCAGGGGGCCGATCGTCTCCACGCTCAGGCCGGGCTGCTCCTGAGCGTGCGCGGCGCCACTCCGACCCGGCCAGGCGCTGCGGTCCAGGGCCAGCAGCGACGCTGCAAGCGCTGCCAGCACGGCCAGGGCGGTCCACACGCGTGGCGTTCTCTTCATTTCGGCGGGTCCTTCCTGCCTGTCCTGGGTGTCCGCAAACCGGCCGTGAAGGTCACCGCGGCCGGTATTTGATGATGTCGTCGGCCCTGAGCCAGCCGGGGGAGCCGGTCTTCAGACCCTGCTGGGCCCGCTGGGCGAATCGTTTCGCCATCTCATAGTCGCCGTCGTTGAAATAGCCCTGGGCGGTGGCGAGCTCCGCATCCGCGACGCGCCCGGCCTTGCCGTAGGCGATAGCCAGCCGCCGGTAGCCGCCGCCGAACTCGGTTTCCGACTGCAGCCCCTGCGACATCAGGTTGATCGCCTGGTCGAGCAGCTTCGGGTCGTCGGTCGCCATCATCGCCTCGCCGAGCAGCACCTTGAGCAGGCCGGACCTCGAGTCCATCGAGACGGCCTTCTGCAGCGGCGCGACCGCTTCGCGCGCACGTCCGGCCTTCAGCAGCAGGTCGCCCTTCAATTCCCAGAAGTAGGGGTAGTTCGGCATGGCCGAGACCAGCGCGTCGGCGCCCGCCAGCGCATTGCGGTAGTCTCCCGAACGCATCTGGGCGATCGTGCGCGCGTATCGAGCCGGCAGCGACGTATCCGATGTCGGATAGCGCCGCGCTACCGAACTGGGATGGTCGAGATGGCCGTAGAGCTTCGCCCGGGCCAGGTCGTGGCGGAACTGCAGCTCCGGCGGGTCGGCCTTGTCGAAGTACTTGCTCTGACGCGCCAGGTTCTCCAGCGCCGCGATGCGCTCGCGCGGCATCGGATGGCTCTGGGCGTAGGGATCGGCGTACTTGGTCGTCAGGAAGGACTGGTCGGCGAGTGTGGCGAAGGTTGTCAGCATGCCGCGGGCCGACTGTCCGGTGGCATTGAGATAGTTGATGGCGGCACGGTCCGCCGCCTGCTCCTCTGTCCGCTGATAGGCGAGCAGGCTGCGCTCGACCATGCTCTGGCCGCCCATCATGATCGCCTGGCCGGCGACTGCGCCGTCGCCCGCGCTGCCTGCTGCGGCTCCCGCAGCGACCGCGCCCGCACCCAAAAGGGTCGCAAGAATCGCCAGAGCCTGGGCGTTCTCCAGCTCCATGCGCTGGCGTGCCAGGTGGCCGCCCGCGATGTGTCCGGTTTCGTGCGCGATGACGCCGATCACCTCGTTCGGCGTCTTCGCCTGCATCAGCACGCCGGCATTGACGAAGATCCGCCTGCCAGAGGCGACGAACGCGTTGAACTGGGGGGAGCCGACGATGTAGATGCGCACGGCCGACTCGCCCACGCCTGCCGCGCGGATGATCGGGATCGAGTAATCCCTCAGCAGAGCCTCTATCTCCGCGTCGCGGATGAAGCCCATTCGTTGCGCCTGGGCGGGCGCCGTCGAGGCCGCGGCGGTGGCAATCGCCAGCGTCGACGCCAGCACAGCTCGCCGGAAGCGTCCCGCGCCATCTCCGGCGTTCTCGCCCCGTCGATCGGGTGCCGTCGCAGCCATTGGACTGATGTCTCCTCGTTTGGGGGAAGGTAAGAGCGGGGCCGCCTCCGGTCAAACACTGCTGGTGCGACCCGAGGTCCGCTTGCAGTGGACCCGCTCTGGCCCGTGGGTTACGACAACGCGCTAATTGCGGCGACAGATTGGCGCGGGGCACGGCAGGAGGCCCGTAACGAAATGGTGAGGACGGCGTGAGCACTGATTCGGACCACACGCATGCCCAGTTCGTTCGACCGGCAGTTTCCCGCCGTTCGGATGTAGCGCCGTTCATTGCCATGGATGTGCTGCGCGATGCACGAACGCTGGAGGCTTCGGGCCGTCGGATCCTGCACCTGGAGGTCGGGCAGCCGGGAGCGCCGACACCGGCCGGCGTGAGGGCGGCGGCCGAGCGGGCGCTGGCCGGGGGAGCCATCGGCTACACCGAGGCGCTGGGGACGGCCGAGCTGAGGCGGCGAATCGCACGGCACTACGGTGACACCTACGGCGTCGAGGTCGACCCGGCGTGCGTCGTCGTGACCACGGGCTCCTCGGCCGGCTTCGTCCTCGCATTCCTGGCCTGCTTCGATCCGGGCGACCGGGTGGCGCTGGCGCGGCCGGGATATCCGGCCTACCGGAACATCCTGCAGGCGCTCGACCTCGGTGTGGTCTGGCTGCAGACCGATGCCACCTCGCGCTGGGCGCCGACTCCCGATCTGCTCGGGCAAGCCGCCGCCGACCGCCGGCTACATGGCATATTGGTCGCCAGTCCGGCCAATCCGAGCGGCACCGTGATCGCCCCTGGCGCTCTACGCGACCTGATCGCGGCGGCCTCCGATCTCGCCATGTGGTTCATCTCCGATGAGATCTACCACGGCCTCACCTACGGGCCGGAAGCCGACACGGCGCTGCGCCACGACGGCGACGCCGTGGTGATCAACAGCTTCTCGAAATACTACTGCATGACCGGTTGGCGGATCGGCTGGATGGTCGTGCCGGAGCGGCTGGTCCGGCCGATCGAGCGCCTGGCGCAGAACCTCTACATCTCCCCGCCGGCACTGTCGCAGGCCGCTGCCCTGGCGGCTTTCGACTGCACCGAGGAGTTGGAGACGAACAAGGCAGTCTACGCCCGCAACCGCGAACTCTTGATGTCCGCGCTGCCCCGGCTGGGGTTCGACCGCGTCCTGCCCATGGACGGCGCTTTCTATGCCTATGTCGACGTCGCCGATTTCACCAATGATTCGAGCGAGTTCGCGGCGCGCATGCTGCACGAGGCGGGCGTTGCCGCGACTCCGGGGCTGGACTTCGACGCAGACCAGGGCCGCCGCTATCTGAGGCTCTCCTTCGCCGGTCCGACAGCCGACATCGAGGAGGCGGTGGGCCGGCTCGACGGCTGGTTGAGGCGGTGAGGGCCGAGGCGGATTCCACTGGAAATTGTAGGTATATTCCCTTAGGAGAGATGCCGGACCAACCGCCGGCCGCCTCGCTGGCACCGCCAGGCGCGGTCAGTCTTCCGGGTGCTCATGCGCGAGCGGCGGAGGGCAGGGGTGTGCGCTGCATCGAGGGGGCGATGGGCGGTTGGCGCGGGACCAGGCGCGCGGCGAGGGCTGCGCGAACGAAGGCGCTTGAGCGGCAATGGCGGGCGGGTGGCCGATGGTCCGACGCGGGACTGACGACCCTTGCGCTCGGCGCCACACTGGTCGGCGGCTGTGCGGTGGCACTTGCTGAAGAGCCTGCAACCGAGGCTGAGGCCGCCCTCCTGCGCGCGCTGGACGAGGCCGCCGCCGCGGGTGAACTCTCCGTCGTTTCCGCGGCGATCGAAAATGGCCGGTTGTCGGTCGTCGGCGTCACGGACGGACCCCGCGCGAGGGTGGTCCTCGACGGCCGCTTCCGCACGAGGTCGAATGGGCGGAACGTGTTCCGGTTCGACCTGCTCTACCGGCCGGGCGACTGCCAGGTGGAGGTCAGCTCCGGAGACGGCAAGGCCGAGGCTCTCGTCCAGTACTGCGGTGCCGACGGCCCGCAGGGACCACGTGGTGCCCAGGGTAAGCAGGGACCCAAGGGTCCGCGGGGTGCGCAGGGCAAGCAGGGCGTGAAGGGTCCGGCCGGCCCCACCGGCGCTCCGGGACCGCAGGGTCCGAGCGGTCCCGCAGGCGAACAGGGCAAGCCGGGACTGCAGGGCCCGGCCGGTCCCATCGGTCCGCAGGGCCCTACCGGCGTCGTCCAGATACTTCACAACGCCTCAACCGCCGAACTCGGGCCGTATACGCCCGGGGCGCAGACCAACAGCGCTGGCTGCCCCGTAGCGATCACCACCTCGGGCGGTCCCGTCGTCCTGAACGGGCAGTTCATCGTCAGGTCGACAACCGGTGCGGCCGTGGACTGGGCAATGAGCGCGACGCTCACCGACAACGGCGTCAACATCGCACCGTCCGGGGGAAATCTGTACCTCGAGAACAGCCCGACGCCGGCGCAGTCTTACCGACCAGTGACGCTCCGCTTCGTCACCGCTCCCCCGGCCGGCCCGCACCAGTTCGACATGGTGATGAGATATTCGAGCGAGAGCTACCTGCTGAACCCGGCGGATGGAGGGGCCGTGTGCTTCCTGTCGGCAATGGAACTCGCCGACTGAGCCGAACGGTGGCCGCGGGCACGCGCACCTCCTAGGCGGGAGTCGGGACGATCGCTGGCTGCGGGCCGGAAGGCGAGGGCGCGGCGATTCGCGCCCCCGCTCTCTCAGGACGGTTCCCTCAGGACTGGCCGAACAGCCTGCGGCGCTGCCACCAGCCCTTACGGCGCTCGGCCGCCTCCGTGGCCTCGCCCGAGGGGGTGGTCGAGGCCGGCTCCGGCTCGGCCGCTGGCGAAGTGGATGCCTGTTCGACAGTCTCCACTTCTGCGGCTTCCGGCTGTGTGTCGGCCAGGGCGGCGATCTGCTCGGCCGGCTCCGGCTCCGGGGCGGCCAACTCTGGTGCCGTCGCCTCGGCAACGGGCTCGGCGGCAGCCTCGACCGGCTCCTCGGCAACCTTCTTGCGCCGGCGGCGCGGCTTCTTCGGGGCTTCCTCAGCGGCCGGCTCAGCTGCGGCAGTCTCCGCTGTGGCAGGCTCTGCCTTGGCCTTGGCAGGGGTAGCCGCGGCGGTCGTCTCCACCGAGTCGGCCACCTCGACCGGCGCGCCTGCCTCGGCTGCCGTCGACTCGGCCGCTGCTGCCACCTCGGAGGTCTGTTCAATCTCCTCCGCCGACGCGCCCTCCTGCGCCACGACCTCCTCCACGCTCACGGCGCCGCCCTCGTCGGGCTCCTCACCGGCCGCCGGGGCGTCGGC
>JAEYRQ010000526.1 GCA_023435545.1 Pseudomonadota bacterium
GTCGTAGACCGCGACGAGCGAGCCGCGGGCCAGCGCCAGGCCGACGTTCAGCGCCTTGGGCTTGGTCTTCGGCAGCCCGTCGGGGAGGACGATAATCTCCATGTGGGCAGGAAGGCGCAGGGTCCGCTGCCGTGCCTGCGTTTCCGGATCGTCCGCTTCCACCAGAAGCTTGATGTCGAGGCGCTCCGGCGGATAGTCGAGGCCGAGCAGCGCCGATATCAGACCGTCGACGACCGCCTCCTCCCGGTAGAGGGGTACGAGCAGCGTGTACACAGGCAGCAGCCGGTCCGGCAGCGGGGAGGCGGGTGCACTCCGCGCTGGCAGCGCTGCCAACACCACCGCCGCGAGCCGTATCGCCACGACGCCCAGGAACGCCGTGGCCACGATTGCGGCGACCATCGGCAGAACGGCTGGTGCCAGGGTGGCGAGCACGACAAGCAACAAGGCCATCGTTAGCACAGTCCAGCGGCCAACCGACGGCAGCCGAGCGGCAGACCGCTCGGGATCGAGATATCCGTTCCCGCGGCGGGCCGACTCGACCAGTTCGCCGCCGCCGCACGCAAGGACTGCGTCGAGGAGCGCCTGCGGCGTGGTGACCACGATCCTGGACGCTGCGTCGGGGCGATCGCGCAGCATGGCGAGGAAGGCCCGGACCTGGCGGCCGCGCGGCGCTGCCGCAATCTGGAGGCGGCCCTGCGAGGCGATGACCATCAGGCCCAGCCGCGCGGCCTCCGCCGGCGAACGGCCGATGAATGGCTGCGCCGGACCCGCAACTGGCAGGAGCGGGTAGAAGCCCGCACCGACCTCCTCGGCCAGCGCCGCATAATAGGCCGGCTGCGAGATCCAGCCCCGCGTCAGCAGAACCTCGTGCGCGCAGACGCTGAACCGGGCAGAAAGGATGGCAGCCCGGTCGAGAAGCTCAGGCCGAATGCGACCGGCGAGGAAGGCGATATCGTCCGGATAGCCGGACCCGGAATTCGGCCAAGCCGCTGTGGAAGTCCGCACCCCCGCCCCCCAGGCCAGACTGCTGACAATGCAAGCCGTGCCGACTATACAGATTTCCATGGGCCCCGGCAGGAAATTCTAGCGATGGTTGATTGCTTGCGGATCTGCACCGTGGTCGGCCGGCTGGTCGCCGGACTGGCGGTCACGGCGCTCTGCACCGCCGCTGCGGCGACGGCCCAGACTTCGCGCGACATTGCAGTCCCCAGCTTCTGGGATACCGCGCACCGGATGGAGAAGCCGAACCTCGACGACGTACGGGCGATCCGCTTCCTCGTCGAGGCGGAGGATCCTCCATTCGCGTTCGTCGGCGCGGACGGCCTCCCGACCGGTTTCAGCGTCGAGATCGCGCGAGCGATCTGCATCGAGCTCTCGGTGCCGTGCACCGTGCAGCCGTTGCGATGGGACATCCTGTCTGAAGCGATCGCCGGCGACATCGGCGATGCCGTGCTCGGCTCGTTCTCCATCGATGGCGAATCCCGCGCCCGCTTCGATTTTTCGACCCGGTTCCTGAGCCGCCCGGCGCGCTTTGCCGTCGCCCGCAACTCCTCCATTGCGGAAGTGATCCCGGAAACGACCGGCGGCCGGCGGATCGCGGTGGTGGAGGGGACGGCGCACGAAGCCTATCTGCGGGCCTTCTTCCCCGGATCGGCGATCGCCACCTATGGCTCGGAGAGCGAGGCGCGCCAGGCACTGAAGAGTGGCGCCGCGGAGTTGCTCTTCGCCGACGGGCTGAATACCAGTCTCTGGCTGAACGGCTCTGCCTCGGAGGCCTGCTGCCGGTTCGCGGGCGGACCCTTCAACGAGTCGCGCTATTTTGGAGAGGGGCTGGCGATCGCGGTGGAGTCCGGGAACGGGCGTCTGATTGACGCCTTCGACTTCGCGCTGGCTCGCATCCAGCAGAACGGCACCTATCGCGAGATCTACCTGCGCTATTTCCCGGTCAGCTTCTATTGAGCGGTCTGCCGGGCTCCCGCCGGGGACCGGCCTGCCCGCGGTCCTGTGCGGCGATCGGCAGCGCCAACGACCACCCGAGCCGGGTAGGATCCTCGGACTGGTAGTCGTCCAGGCCGATCCGCATGCCCTCATGTCCGAGCGCCGGCTGCGGCACGTAGGTGCGGAACAGCCGGTCCCAGATCGACAGGTTGAAGCCGTAGTTGGAATCGGTCTCGCGCATGTCGGTCGAGTGATGCACCCGGTGCATGTCCGGCGTCACCACGACGAGCCGCAGCACCCGGTCGAATCCGGCCGGCAGCCGGACATTGGCATGGTTGAACATCGCCATGCCGTTGAGCACCACCTCGAATACGAACACCGCCAGCGGAGGCGCCCCCAGCGTGGCGATCACCGCCATCTTCCACAGCATCGACAGCAGGATCTCGACGGGATGGAAGCGGATACCGGTGGTGAGGTCGAAGTCGACATCGGCGTGATGCACCCGATGCACCCGCCACAACAGGGGCACCTTGTGAACGGCGACATGCTGGGCCCAGATTGCCAAATCCAGGACCACAAAGGAAACGAGGCCGCCGACGATGCCGGGCACGCCGAGCATGTGGAACAGGCCGATGCCCCGGCTCTCCGCCCACATCGCGAAGCCGACGGCGGCCAGCGGGAAGACCAGTCGCACCGCCAGGGTGTCGATCGCCACGATGGCGAGATTGGTGAACCAGCGGCGCCCGCGGTCGTGGCCGAGCGGGCGGCGGGGTGCCGCCCATTCGGCGAGCGCCATGACCAGGAACACCGCCGCGAACACCGACATGCGGAGCAGCCCCTCGCCGATCGCGTGAATGCCGTCCATCTTCCGATCCGCCGTTGCCGGTGATGCCCGCTCGAAATATCGTGCCGCGGGCGATCGGGACAAGCCACTTCGCCGTGAGGAGACGGGAGCCGATGTCGCAGTCATCCGCCGACCTGCTGTGGAACCGGCCCGAGTCGCCGCGCGCCGCGCTGCTGCTTGCGCATGGGGCCGGGGCGGCGATGACCAGCCCGTTCATGGAGGCGATGGCCGAGCGGCTGGCCGCGCGCAGGATCGCAGTCGCCCGGTTCGAGTTCTCCTACATGGCCGCGCGACGCCGCGGCGGCCCGAGGAAGCCGCCGCCGCGCGCCGACCGGCTGGTCGGCGAGTATGTCGCGAAGATCGAGGCGTCGGGTGCCGAGGCCGGAGACGTCCCGCTGCTGATCGGCGGCAAGTCGCTGGGCGGACGTGTCGCCGCCATGGCCTCGGCGGCGCCGACGGTGGCGGAAACGGCATCGGGCGTCGTCTGTCTCGGCTATCCCTTCCACGCGCCGGGCAACACCACCGACCTGCGGCTGGAGCCGCTGCGCGAGGCCGCACTACCGGTGCTGGTCTGCCAGGGCGACCGTGATCCCTTCGGCAGCGCTTCCGAGATCGTCGGCTGGGACCTTCCGGCCGGCATATCGTTCACCTATCTCGAGGATGGTGACCACGACTTCAAGCCGCGCGGCCGATCGCCGGCGACCTGGAAG
>JAEYRQ010000542.1 GCA_023435545.1 Pseudomonadota bacterium
CGCGCCCCGCGGGGCGGCCGCCCGGCGCCCCGGGGGGAATAGCCCCCGCCCTCACTCCTTTGCGTCGAGCAGTTCCTCGATGCGGCGGCGTTCGGCTTCGGTGAGGTCGGCGGGGTCGCGGCGGTGGCGGTGGCGGGCGGCGATCCAGACGGCGGCGGCACCTCCCGCCAGCAGCACCACCGGCGCCGCCCACAGGATCAGCGTGTGCGGCGCGAGGCGGGGCCTGAGCAGCACGAACTCACCGTAACGATCGACGAGATAGGCGACGACCTCGCTGTCGCTGTCGCCCGCCTCCAGCCGCTCGCGCACCAGGATCCTGAGATCACGGGCGAGCGGGGCGTCGGAATCGTCGATCGACTGGTTCTGGCAGACGAGGCAGCGCAGGTTGGTCGAGATCGAGCGGGCGCGCGCCTCCAGCGCCGGATCGTCGAGCACCTCGTCGGGCAGCACGGCGAAGGCGGGCGCGGCGACCAGGCAGCCCGCGATCAACGTCATCGCCGCAATGATGCGCCGCATCGCCTCACTCCGCCGGGGCCGGGGCGAGAGCGGCGCGGGCGCGGCGCGGGGCGCCGACCCTGAGGCGCCGGTCGCACAGCGAGACGACACCGCCCAGCGAACTGATCAGCGCGCCGATCCACACCAGCGTCACCCACGGCTTGTAGAAGGCGCGCACCGCGACCGTGCCGTCGGTGCCGCTCTCGCCCAGCGACACATAGACCTGGCTGAAGCCGAAGGTGCGGATCGCGGCTTCCGTGGTCGGCATGCCGGAGCCCTCGTAGACGCGGCGCTGCGGATCGAGCGTTCCGACCTCGACACCGCCCCTGCGGATGACGAAGTGACCCATTTCGGCGCGCCAGTTCGGCCCCTGCAGCGGCGCGACGCCCTCGAAAGTGAGCTGGTAGCTGTCCAGGTCGATGGTTTCGCCTGGCCTCAGTGAAACGATCCGCTCCACCGGCCAGACGGTGACTGCGGTGATGCCGACCACCATCACGCCGACACCGAAATGGGCGAGCATCGTGCCCCAGGCCGATCCCGGAAGACCGACCGCGCGGTGCCAGGTGTCGCGGGCGGGCACCTGGAACAGCTTGATGCGGAAGGCGATCTCGGAGAGTGCGCCGAGCATCAGCCAGACGCCGAGGCCGACCGCCAGCGGCGCCAGCACCGCGCCGCCCTCGGAGACGGCATACACGATGACGACGGCGAGGATCGACAGGCCGGCGGCGGCGAACAGGCGCTGGCTCGCCGCGTAGAGATCGCCGCGCTTCCAGGCGAGCATCGGCCCGAAGGGCACGGCCAGCAGCAGCGGCACCATCAAAGGGGCGAAGGTGGCGTCGAAGAACGGCGCACCGACCGAGATCTTGTCGCCGGTCACCGCCTCCAGCGCCAGCGGATAGAGCGTGCCGACGAACACCACGCCGCAGCCGGCCGTCAGGAACAGGTTGTTGAAGACCAGCGCGCCCTCGCGGCTGATCGGGGCGAAGACTCCGCCCTGGGTCAGCGTGCCGGCGCGCCAGGCGAACAGCGCCAGCGCCCCGCCAACCGCGATGGCGAGGATGATCAGGATGACGACGCCGCGCGACGGATCCGAGGCGAAGGAGTGCACCGAGGTGAGCACGCCGGAGCGCACCAGGAAGGTGCCGAGCAGGGAGAGCGAGAAGGTCAGGATGGCGAGCAGCACCGTCCAGACCTTCAGCGCGTTACGCTTCTCCATGACGATCGCCGAGTGGAGGAGCGCGGTGCCCGACAGCCACGGCATGAAGGAGGCGTTCTCGACCGGGTCCCAGAACCACCAGCCGCCCCAGCCGAGCTCGTAGTAGGCCCAGTAGGAGCCGAGCGCGATGCCGAGTGTCAGGAATATCCAGGCAGCCACCGTCCACGGCCTGACCCAGCGCGCCCAGGCCGCGTCGATGCGCCCCTCGATCAGGGCGGCGACGGCGAAGGAGAACGCGACCGAGAAACCGACATAGCCGCCGTAGAGCAGCGGCGGATGGATGGCGAGGCCCGGGTCCTGCAGGATCGGGTTGAGCCCCCTGCCCTCGGCCGGCGGCTCGAGGATCCTGAGGAACGGGTTGGAGGTTAGAAGCACGAACAGCAGGAACGCTGACGCGATCCAGGCCTGCACCGACAGGACGGTCGCCTTCAGCGATGCCGGCAGGTTGGCGCCGAAGGCCGCCACCATAGCGCCGAACAGCACGAGGATCAGCACCCACAGGACCATCGAGCCCTCGTGGTTCCCCCACACGCCGGTGATCCTGTAGATCAGCGGCTTCATGGAGTGCGAATTCTCGTAGACGTTCAACACCGAGAAATCGGACTGGACATAGGCGACAGTGAGCGCCGCGAAGGCGAGCCCGACGAACACGAACTGCGCATAGGCGACGCTAGGAGCGACCGCCATCATCCGCTCATCGCCGCGCCGCGCGCCCCAGATCGGCACCACCGACTGCACCAGCGCCAGCGCCAGCGCCAGCACGAGCGCGTAGTGGCCGGTCTCGGCGATCATCGGGCGGAGCTCCTGGGGAAGGCATCAGCGGTGCCGCCGACCCCTCTCCCCTTGCGGGGCATGTTGCGCAGTTCTGCCG
>JAEYRQ010000557.1 GCA_023435545.1 Pseudomonadota bacterium
ATCGGCCTGAGGATCTCCATCATCCGATCCCTGTCGCGGGGATCGAAAGTTATCTCCACGATCAGAACGATTGTCGACATGGCCCCGTCACGCCGATTTTCTGAGCAGAATCACCCGTATCCGGCTAACCAAATACCAGCTTCTCGTGTTCCTTGCGTAGCGTCAACGCCGTGTTGTCGGCAAGATCCACGTCAGCGAATCGGACCGGCGCTCCGGCCGCGACCGGCGTCTTGAGCGCCACGCCGTGGGCAAGCCCGATCGGCAGCGCGCCGACTTCGACGCTCGTCGCGGCCGGCATGAGCTTGCCCCAGACGGTGTAGCCGCCCTCGCCGTCCAGCCGATCGCCCGGCTTCAGGTCGCGCTTGGCCACGGCGACCGCGTCGCCGGCGAAGCCGAGTGTCGCTCCGGTCGGCTCGCCACGCAGGGCTGCACTCAGCACCGAGATGTTGAGCTCGAGCCCGATCAGGTGGAACGGCTTGTACATCGCGGCATAGCGCCCGCTCTCGTCGGTCTTCAGGCCGTACTGGCGGAAGCAGGCCGCGGCATAGTCGTTCGGCGCCTCCAGCACCACATAGACGCCCCACCTGAGATCCCGGAACACCGGACGCCCGTCCCGTTCGAGGCTGGAGATCACCTCCACCATTCCCGAACGCTGCAGCATTCCCCCGTCCGATTTCGGCCGCAGCACATGGGCGAGGTCGTCCACGCCGCAGGGCGGGAACGAGAGGCCCTCGTCCGGCACGCCGAGCCCGGTGGCGTTGGCGATGGCCGCCATCTCGATCGCCGACTTGGTTCCATCGAGGAAGGAATTGAACATCTGCGGGTTCATGCCGGCGGCCGCGGCCTCCTCGGCGCTGAGACCGAAATGCGGCCAGACGCCATCGGGCGTGACGGTGTGGTAGAGCGGCAGGTACTTGGTCCCCTTGCCCGCCGCCGCGACGCCGAAGCCGCAGGACCGAGCCCAGTCGACCATCTCGCAGGTCAGCGCCGGCTGGTCGCCATAGGCCATCGAATAGACGACGCCGGCGGACTTCGCCCGCTTCGCAAGCGCCGCGCCCGCCAGCACGTCGGCCTCGACGTTCACCATGACGATGTGCTTGCCGCTCTCGAAGGCTGCGAGCGCATGCGCGATGCCGGCGCCCGGATGCCCCGTCGCCTCGATCACCACCTCTACGTCGTCACGGCCGCACAGCTCGGTGCCGTCCTCGCAGAATACCGTTCGCTGCACCAGTTCCTCGGGCCATCCGACGGTCCGGCACGCGGTGCGGGCGCGCTCGACGTCCAGATCGGCGATCGCCGCCACCTCGAGGCCGGGCGTTGTCGGCACCTGCGACAGGAACATCGAGCCGAACTTGCCGGCCCCGATCAGGCCGACCCTGACCGGCCGTCCTGCATCCTGCCTGCGCGCCAGCATTGCCGCCAGATTCATGCCGCACCTCCCTGTTCATTAAGCGCTGTCGACGACCCGGCGCGAATCTAGCGCCCCGCGGTTAAGCAACCTGCATCGAGCGTCTGATTTTCGCGGCCTTCGCTTGCAACGGCTCACCGTTTCGGTGAACACTGATCATCGTATACACAGAACAACCAACCTGGGAGAAACGCATGCTTGGGAGAGCGCTTCGTGGCGCCCTGTTCGTCACCGCGGCCGCCATCGTCCTGCCCCTGGCAGGGCCGGCTCAGGCCGAGTACCCCGACCGGCCGATCACCATGGTCGTACCGTGGGGCGCCGGCGGCGGTACGGATGCGACCGGCCGCATCATCGCTTCGATCCTCGAGAGAGAGCTCGGCCAGCCCGTCAACGTCGTGAACCGCACCGGCGGCTCCGGCGTCGTGGGGCATTCGGCGATCGCCGAGGCTGAGCCCGACGGCTACACGATCGGCGTCGCCACCGTCGAGATCGGCATGATGCACTGGCAGGGTCTGACCGATCTCACCTGGGAATCCTACACCCCCATCGCGCTGGTGAACGAGGATCCCGCGGGCCTGCAGGTGGCTTCCAATTCGCCCTACAACACGGCTGAAGAGCTCGTCGAGGCGATCAAGGCCAATCCCGGTGGGCTGAAGGCGTCCGGCACCGGCCAGGGCGGCATCTGGCATCTCGGCATCGCCGGCATGCTCGACAGCATCGGCGTGGACCCGGCGTCGGTGCCGTGGGTGCCGAGCCAGGGGGCCGCGCCCGGCCTGCAGGATCTGGTCGCCGGCGGCGTCGACATCGTGCCGAGCTCGCTGCCCGAGGCCCGCTCGCTGATCGATGCCGGACGGGTCAAGTCGCTGGCCATCATGTCGGACACGCGGGCTGACCTGTTCCCCGACGTCCCGACGCTGAAGGAGGCACTGGGCAGCGACTGGACGATCGGCGCCTGGCGCGGCATCGTCGCCCCCAAGGGCCTGCCCGACGACGTCACCGCCAAGCTCGCCGCGGCGGTGGAGAAGGTCTACAACAGCGACGACTACCGCGAGTTCATGAAGAACCAGGGCTACGGCATCCGCTGGGCCTCCGGCCAGGAGTTCGCGGACTTCATGAAGCAGTCCAACGAGAATCTCGGCGCGGTCATGAAGGCGGTCGGCATCGCGCAATAGGCGGAACCCTCGCACGGAACCGCCCGATGCGCCTCGGCGACACCATGCTCGGCGGGTTGCTGCTGGCCTTTGCGGCAGCGCTCGCCGGGTATTCGCAGACTTTCCCGGCGATCCCCGGCCAGACCTACGGGGCGGCGACCTTTCCCACCGCCGTCGCCATAGGCCTGGCCGGCTGCGGCGCCATGCTGCTGGTCGGCGGTTTCAGGGCCGGCCACCGGCACGTGGAAGCCGCCGAATGGATGCTCGACCGACGGGCGGTGGTCTCGGTCGCGCTGACGGTTCTCGCGGTGATTGGCTACATCCTGCTGGCGCCGCGCCTCGGCTTCCTGCCGGTGATGGCGGTGATGCTGCTCGGCCTGTTCCTGCTCCTCAGGGTCCACTGGCTGCTGGCGATCGTTGTGGCGGTGGTGGCGACGATCGCCATCCACGGGCTGTTTTCCGGCTTCCTGCTCGTGCCGCTGCCGATCGGCATCTTCCCCCGCATTCGCTGGTAGCGGCGATGGTCGCCGCCGTCGCCCTGCACCGAAAGGCACCCCGCGCATGAGCGCCCTCGGCCAGGCCTTCGACCTGGTGTTCCAGTGGCAGGTGATCGCCACGGTCTTCGCGGCGGCGGTGTTCGGGCTGATGGTCGGCGCCATCCCCGGCCTGACCGCCACCATGGCAACCGCGCTGCTGGTGCCGCTCACCTTCTTCATGGACCCGGTCCCCGCCGTCGGCGCCATCGTCACCTGCGCGGCGATGGCGATCTTTGCAGGCGACATCCCCGGCACGCTCCTGCGCATTCCCGGCACGCCCGCGTCCGCGGCCTATACGGACGAATCCTACGCGATGACGCGCAAGGGCGAGGCGGAGATCGCGCTCGGCGCCAACCTGCTGTTCTCGGCGATGGGCGGCCTGTTCGGCACCTTCGTGCTGATCTTCGCCGCCCCGATGCTCGCCGAGGTGGCGCTCAGGTTCTCGTCCTTCGAGTATTTCTGGATGGCGCTGCTCGGGCTGACATGCGCGGTCTTCATCGGCGCCTCCTCGCCGCTTCGGGCCTTCGTCAGCCTATTCATCGGCCTGTTCGTCTCCACCATCGGGCTCAACAACCCGGCCGGCGTGCCGCGCTTCACCTTCGGCTCGACCGATCTTCTCGCAGGCATCGACTTCATCCCGGCGATGATCGGCCTGTTCGCGGTCTCGGAAGTGATGCGGTCGGTGGCCGCCGGCGTGCCCGCCGTCGGGCGGGTGCAGGCGACGACCGGCCACATCTTCTCGCACTGGGGCGAACTGGTGCGCAAATACTGGCGCCAGCAGATCCGCGGCAACATCATCGGCACCTCGATCGGCGCGCTGCCCGGCGCCGGCGCCGACATCGCCGCCTGGGTCGCCTACGCGATCAGCCGCAAGTTCTCGAAGACGCCGGAGAAATTCGGCACCGGCCATGTCGAGGGCATCGTCGAGAGCACGTCGGCCAACAACGCGGCGGTCTCGTCTGCCTGGATCCCGGCGCTGGTGTTCGGCATCCCCGGCGACACCATCACGGCCATCGTAATCGGCGTGCTCTACGTGAAGGGGCTCAATCCCGGCCCGACACTGTTCCTGTTCAATCCGCAGGCGATCTACGCGGTGTTCATCATCTTCATCATTGCCAACCTGGTGATGATCCCGTTCGGCTGGGTCGCGATCAAGGCGGCGAAGCGGCTGCTGCAGGTACCGCGCAAGCTCCTGATGCCGATGATCCTCGCCTTCTGCATCGTCGGCGCCTTCGCCTCCAACAACGCCACCTACGGCATCGTGATCATGCTGGTGTTCGGCGTGCTCGGCTTCATCATGGAGGAGAACCGCATCCCGATCGCCCCCTGCATCCTGGGTATCGTCATCGGGCCGATGCTGGAAGAGACCTTCGTCACCTCGATGATCAAGGCCGACGGGTCCTTCCTCGCATTCTTCGAGCGCCCGATCGCGGCAGGCCTCGGCATCGCCACCATCGCGATCTGGCTCTCCCCCCTCATCGGCCGCGCGATCCGCAAGGCCGGAGCCCCGCGCGGGGCGGAGCCGGGTTAGGCAGATCCGTCAGGGTCCGGCCGGCCAGCGCCCACTCCGGCCCGGCATCCGCCGCCTTTGGCGGCGCCCCCTCACCCGCCGCTTCGCGTCGACCTCTCCCCGCCTGGGGAGAGGTGGGAGACCGGCATTGGTG
>JAEYRQ010000569.1 GCA_023435545.1 Pseudomonadota bacterium
CGGCAGAAAAGAGGCGTCGATGACTGCCGCAACTGCGACCGAAGAACCGATAGCGCCGGAGACAAATGGCGCCACACGCCCGGCGATCCACAGGCCGAGGACTGCGCCCAGTCGGGGGCCGGTTACAGGCCGGCAGCCGGTCCAGTTCGGCACGGCGGTCAGCAGGAAGCCAGCTACCAGGGCCGATCCAAAGCCGAACAGGGTTTCGTGCGCATGCCAGTCTGCCGGCCCGCCGGCGTACGCGGGAAGCCAGCTCCAGATCGAACCGCCGAGCCATATCGCCACGGAGATTACTGCCCAGACCGCGGCTGCGAGGAAGAAGGGGCGGAATCCGTAGCTGAACAGCACAATCCCACGCGGCATCGGCTCGGACGCGATTGCATGGTGCCCGGCGACGAAGGCGGAAACGCGAGGAGTGGGTTTGTCGACTTGCGCCATGGCGCGCCAAGTTATCTGCGAAAATGCTCGACTGCTGCGCGCGATGTGCCGCAGCAGTGCTGCATCAAGGGCGGTATTTGCTGGTCGCTTCCTCCGCCGCCCGGAGACTACGATCAATCCATGTCATCGTCCCTCGAGCCTGCGACTTCATGCGGGCTGTGCGATTGATCTGTATGGGGTATGTATCAATCCCCGGCTCGGATCCGATAGCTCGCAGCCATGCGCCTCACCTATTTCACGGATTTCGGTCTCCGCATGCTGATGCGGATGGCCGGCTCGCCCGAGCGCGCCTTCACGACCGCCGAGCTGGCAGCTGAACTTGGCCTGTCGCGCCACCATCTCACGAAGATCATGCAGCGCCTCGCCAAGGCGGGTATCGTCGAGACGCGGCGGGGGCACGGAGGTGGCGCCGTGCTGGCTCTGTCGCCGAGCGCGATCAGTCTGGGGAGCGTCGTACGGCTGCTGGAAGAGGGTCAGCCGCTCGTCGAGTGCTTCGCCGCCGATGGCGGGCACTGCACGCTCGATCGCGCGTGCCGCCTGAAGGTGCGCCTCCGGTCGGCGAGCGCGGCCTTCCTGTCCGAACTCGACCGGTCCAGCCTTGCCGACATCGCGGTGGGCGAACCGGCAGTCCGCCTGAGCGCCTAGACGATCGCCTCGATCCGGGCCTGAGGATAGGCCGCCAACGATATCTCGATCTCATCGCGCCCCATCAGGCAGAACGCCGTCGACAGGCCATCGGCGAGCGCGGCATCCGGCGCGGAGACCGAGACGAGCGCGTGCTGTCCCGCCGGCAGTCCGGTTGCCGGATCGAAGATGTGTCCCAGCCTGCCGGCCGGGTCGATCACGGTGCCGAGCGGCGACGACGTCGCCAAGGCGCGGTCGGAAAGCGCCAGGCTGCGCACCAGCGTTCCGTTGGGGGTGGCGATCCCCGCCTTCCACGCCGAGCCGTCGGGCCGCCGTCCCTCGGCGCGCGTTTCGCCCATGTGCACAAGGACGTCGGCGAGGCCTTCGGCCTTCAACAGCGCGGCGATGCGGTCGGTTGCATAGCCCTGGGCGATGCCGTTCAGGGTGATCGCCATGCCAGGCCGCGCAAACCATACCCGATCACCGGAGTTCCGGACCTGATGCCAGCCGATCAACGGGCGTGCGCGGGCGAACTCGCCGGGCGTCGGCGACCGGTTCTCATCCAGACAGCGGCGATAGAGTGTCCAGAGAGGCTGCACGGTCGGGTCGAAGGTGCCGTCCGTCGCCTGCGCAAGGCCGTCGCACAGGCTCAGCACCTCGAGCAGCTCCGGCGGCGGCGAGTCGAGCGCTCCGTCCCGGTTGAGCCTGCTCAACGCCGAGTCGGCCCTGAACAGGCTGAAGATGCCCTCGAGCCGCCGGATCTCCCGCGTCATGCGGTCGGTAACGGCATCGCCGCGCGAGGGATCGACGCCGGCAAGCGTCAGGGAGGCCGGCGCCCCGAAGGCGACGCCGCTCCAGCGGTAGGCTGCCGGCGAGGCGTATGCCGCGCCCGGCAGCGCCATCGCCGCGGCGGCTATCGAGAGGAACCTGCGGCGGGTGATCGGTCTCGTCATCTCACTCGGCTCCCGGCGGCTCGATATCGATGGCGCCCAGCACGGCATCGACGGGAATGTCGGCCAGGCGCATCGTCGTTCCCCCATGGCGCCGGGCAAAGTCCTCGGCGGCCGACTGTTCGGCGAATGGGACGACCTCGGGCGCGCCCATGCCGCCCTCCCTGCTGGTTCCGACGACGAACACGGCGGTGTCGGCGCGGATCCAGTTGTCGGCGCCGGGGTCCTCCCCGCTCGGCGCCGCGCCCATGTCGCTGACATAAACGACGACGATCTCCGCGGTCTTCTCCGGCGCCTTCATGTATCCCAGAGCGTCCCGCACCTGGCTGAACCAGATCGGCGCCTCGTGACCGTCCAGAAAGGCCTGCGCCTTCGGTCCGGGATGGTCGAGGACATACATCTGGCAGAGGTGGCCGACCGCCTCCTCGGTCATGCTGGCGGGAGAGGGGATGGCGGCCGTCTGTTGCTCGTTGCAGGCGGCCACGGCAAGCGCGAGCGCGCCAGCTATCAGGAGGGAGCGGTTCATGGTGTCACCCGTCTGAACACGAGGACGGCGAGCAGGAAAGCGGCAAGTGGCCACAGCCACAGCGAGCCGAGCGCGCGGGCCGGCGGTATGGTGTTGGCCGCGCCGGCGATTCCGGCCGCCGCCGCCGTGGCCTCTGAGGCGGCGAGGTTGTAGAGCCGGAAGGCATCCGCGGGATTGAGCAGCAGCAGCCAGGGGAACACCCACCTGGTGAACGTGCCGCCGCTGTCGGCGGCGATGGCAGCGAGCAATCCGAGGTCGAACAGGACGATCAGGACGAGCCAGAGCGCGATCGCGAGGCCAGCTGCCGCGCCCGGCCGTCGTGCATAGGCGGAGACCGCGTATCCGATGCCAAGGAAGGTCGCCCCGAGCAGCAGCGAGGTCCAGAACAGCCGCACAAGCGCCGGCACCCCAGCACCGGCGCGGGGGTCCATCCACAGCGCGGCCGCCGCCGCGATCGCGTAGCCGACCGCGACCGCGAGACCGAGAATTCCGAGATGGGCGACGAACTTGCCGATCAGAAGCTCGCCGCGCGACACCGGATAGGTCAGCACCAGCGGCAGCGTCCCCCGCTCGATCTCGCCGGCGACCGCATCGAACGACATCAGCAGCGCGACCAGCGGCACGAGGTAGACGGCGAGGCTGGTCAGGCTCGCCACTGTCACCGACAGCTTGTCGGCGCCGAGCTGTCCGGTCGGCGCGCTGCCGGCTGCCGACAGCACAACCGCGAACACCGCCATCATGCCGACGGCGATGGCGACCCAGCGATTGCGAAAGGCGATGCGGAACTCGGCGTCCGCGGCGGCGGCGATCCTGGTCATTGCGGCTCGCTCCGGCTGAAATGGCTGTAGATGTCCTCGAGGCTCGGCGGCACCACCTCGACGTCGTCGATCAGATTCTCGAGCTCCGCCACCTGTCCGAGCCGCGCCAGCTTGTCGGAGTGGTCGCAGACGAGGTCGACGCGCACGCCGTTGTGGCGGGTGCCCGACAGCCGCCGCGCCACCTCCTCGGCCGTGTCGGGACGGGCCGCGATCTGCAACAGGATCGGCAGCGCCG
>JAEYRQ010000653.1 GCA_023435545.1 Pseudomonadota bacterium
CGGTAAGACGGCGTCATCCCGGCCGGAGCGAGTAGCGCGAAGAGCCGGGATCGGAACTCCACCGATCGTCGGAGCGTCCCGATCCCAGATCGACCTGCGGCCGTCCGGGATGACGCCAGGTTCAACTTCCCAGCGAGCCCGTGATCGCGATTGCCGGCTCTTCCGGCCAATGACATAACTCCCCTATGATCCGAACCCTGCTCATCGCCAATCGCGGCGAAATCGCCTGCCGCGTCATCCGCACCGCCCGCCGGCTGGGCATCGAGACCGTCGCCGTATTCTCGGCGGTGGATGCCACTGCCCTCCATGTCGAGATCGCCGACCGGTCGGTGGCCATCGGGCCGGCGCCGGCGGCCGAGAGCTACCTCAGGGGCGACACGATCATTGCCGCGGCGCTTGAGGCGGGCGCGGATGCGATCCATCCGGGCTACGGGTTCCTGTCGGAGAACGCCGCCTTCGCCGAAGCCTGTGCGGCGGCGGGCATCATCTTCGTCGGGCCGCCGGCCTCGGCGATCCGCGCGATGGGCCTGAAGGACGAGGCCAAGGCGCTGATGGAGAAGGCGAGGGTGCCGGTCGTGCCGGGCTTCCACGGCCAGCGGCAGGAGCCGGACTTCCTGCGCGAGAAGGCCTATGAGATCGGTTATCCAGTGCTGATCAAGGCGGTCGCCGGCGGTGGCGGCAAGGGCATGCGCCGGGTGGACAGGGCGCTCGACTTCGACGATGCGCTTGCGGGCGCCAAGCGCGAGGCGAAGTCGGCCTTCGGCGACGACCGCGTGCTGATCGAGAAGTACGTCACCAAGCCGCGGCACATCGAGATCCAGGTGTTCGGCGACGGGCACGGCAACGTCGTCCATCTCCACGAGCGCGACTGCTCGCTGCAGCGCCGCCACCAGAAGGTGATCGAGGAGGCGCCCGCGCCGGGCATGACCGAGGGCCTGCGCGCGCGCATGGGCGAGGCTGCGGTCAAGGCGGCGCTGGCGGTCGGCTACCAGGGCGCGGGCACGGTGGAGTTCATCGTCGATGGCTCGAAACCGCTGTCCGACGATACACCCTTCTACTTCATGGAGATGAACACCCGGCTGCAGGTCGAGCACCCGGTGACCGAGGAGATCACCGGCCTCGATCTCGTCGAGTGGCAGATCCGCGTCGCCTCCGGCGATCCGCTGCCGATGGACCAGAGCGAGATCCCGCTCGACGGGCATGCGGTCGAGGCGCGGCTCTACGCCGAGGATCCACAGCACGGCTTCCTGCCCTCCACCGGAACGCTGCACGCGCTGGAGCTGGCGGGCGGGGAGGGCGTCAGGATCGACACCGGGGTGCGCGAGGGCGACACGGTGACGCCGTTCTACGATCCGATGATCGCCAAGGTGATCGCCCATGGCGCGACCCGCGACGAGGCGCTGGACCGCCTGTCGGAGGCGCTCGCCGCCAGCATCGTGGCCGGGCCGAAGAGCAATATCGGCTTCCTGCGCCGGCTCGCCGACGACCGCGATTTCAGGGGCGGCAGCTTCGACACCGGCATGATCGACCGCAAGCTCGACAGCCTCGTCGCCGCCGCGCCGGGTGCGCGCCAGGCCGCGATCGCGCTCGGCGCGATCCGCCTCGTCGAACGCCAGGTGGAGCGCATCGAGCGCGAGCGGCTGCTGCGTGCCGACGACCGCCACAGCCCCTGGAGCGTCGGAGACGGATTCCAGCTCGGCGGCGTCCGGAGCATCGGCGCGCCCCTGCTCGTGGACGGTGCGCCCGACAGCGTCGACCTCGAATGGGCCGGCGGAGCGCCCGCGGGCCGGATGCCGGATCCGGCGCCGGCCGACGAGGACGGCTTCGAGGCCGACCTGGTCGATATCGGCGAGGCCGTCTGCGTGCTCGCCGACGGCCTCCAGACCACCGTCGCCTTCCGCGACCCGTTCGCGCTCGATCTCGACACGCCGGACGGCGATGCCGTGATCCGCGCGCCGATGCACGGCAAGGTCATCTCGGTGCATGTCGCGTCCGGCGATCTGGTCGCCAAGGGCGACAAGCTCGCGGTGATCGAGGCGATGAAGATGGAGCACACGCTCGTCGCCGGCCGGGGCGGCACCGTGACCGAGGTCGCCGCCGTCGCCGGCGAGCAGGTCGGCGAGGGCCAGAAGCTGATCACCATCCACGCCGACTGAGGGGCCACGCCGACTGACGGCTTACGCCGCCGCGTTGACGCGCGGCGCCCCGACCGTCGCCTACTGAGCGACGATCTCCACCTCGCGATCCCTCCCAGGGTCGACGCTGAAGTCCTGGGAATAGAGCCGCCCCTCGTGTCGGGCGACGACGGAGTATTCCCCGCCGGCCAGCACGTGGCTGGGAAAGGCGCCGAAGCTCTCCTTCACCACGTCGCCGCCGGGCGAGAGGATGCTCCAGGCCGTGTTCGCCAGCGCTTCCCCGCCCGCCTCGTTGACTAGCTTGAAGGTCACCTCGGCGGCCTGGTGGCGGATCGTGGCGTCGGTGAGCTGTCCGGGCTGGACGCGTAGGTCGGTCCGCATCACCGAGTTGGCGTCGCCGTAGCGGCTGACGACGTGATAGGTGCCGGCGTTCAGCCGGATGATCTTGCCCGCCGCCGCCTGCTCGACCAGCAGCTTGCGCTGTCCGTACTCGTCCTGCTCCGAGGAATAGACCGAGAGCATCAGGTTGCGATCGGGCAGCGCCTCGTCGAGCGCGCCGACTGCCTGCAGGCGCAGTCCACCCGCGTTCAGGTCGATCTGTTCGTCCGCCGGTCCGTCGCGCACCGAAATGCGGCGCGCGGTATTGGCGAGGCCGTAGGCGACGTGGACGATGTAGTCGTCGGCCGGCAGGACGAAAACCGGGGTCGGCGCCTCGCTTTCCTCGACGAGCTCGAAGGAGCCGTCCAGCGATGGCTGCGCCTTGAAGACCCTCCAGACGATGCCGTTTCCGATCATCTCGCCGCCTTCGACGAGGCGGGCGGCAAGCTGCATCCGATGATCCGGGCGCGGCTCGTCCGGGTCGAACGCCGCTCCCGGGTCGAGGCTCAATCCGCGCAGTAGGTCGAGCGGCTGGCCGGCCCGGATTGTGCCGGGATCGTTCTCGACCGGCTCGAACGACGTCGGCCGTTCCCGGGGAAGTGGAATCTCTGCCTGAGCCAAGGCGATCGGTCCGCCGATGCCCTCACCGTCGTCTATCGAGCCCGTCACCAGGTCCGGGTCGTCGTGCTCGGGCCGGACCGGCTCGGCGGCAGGGGAGGCGGCGTGGGAGGCGATATGAGGGGCGGGGGGCACGCCGTCGTGGCTTTGCGCGGCGACTTCGGCGGCGGCGAAGGCGGCCCGGAAATCTTCCAGGGTCGTGGCGAGGGTGAAGCTTCCCCCGGTCGCCTCGGCGATCGGGGCGAGAACGCGCAGCCGGTCCGGCTGCACCGCGTCGAACGCGACCACATGGACGACCGCTCCGCGCGAGGCGCTGATCTCACGAGCAGTGACTGCCGGGTCGCCGCCGCAGTTGTCGGTGCCGTCCGCGATCAGCAGGATGGTCAACGGCTCGCCGGCCGGTGCGGCGGATGCGGCTTCCTCGAGCGCTGCGGCCACGGGAGAGGCGCCGTTGGGACGGATCGCACGTACCGCCGAAATGGCCACATCAGCCTCTATGCCCTGCGGGGGCGCGACCACGGCAACATCCGTACAGGAATTCTGCCTCGCGGCGCCATAGGCGACGACACCGATCGGCAGACGGCCGGCCTGAGCCGACATTGCGCGTTCAATGGCGTTCTGCACTGCGACGATCTTGTTCA
>JAEYRQ010000659.1 GCA_023435545.1 Pseudomonadota bacterium
CGCCCTGGGTCAGCATGTAGCTCAGCCCCTTGGCGACGGCGGCGGTGCCGAGCGTCATGATCAGCGAGGGGATCTTGAGCCGGGTGACGCCGAAGCCGTTGAAGGCGCCGGCGGCGATGCCGATGGCGATGGCGACGCCGATGGCGAGCGCCGGGGGATACTGGGCATGGACCAGCGCGCCGCAGGTGACGGCGGCAAGGCTCGCCACCTCCGAGATCGACAGGTCGAGTTCGGCGACCACCAGCGCCAGCGTGAAGCCGAGACCGAGGATCGCCAGGAAGCTCGTGTCCTTGAGCACGTTGACGACGTTGGCCGGGGTCGCGAAGTTTGGCGCGAAGGCAACGAAAAACACCACGATGGCGAGCCCCGCCAGCGCCGTCCCGTACTTCTCGACGATCCCGCGCATCGCTCAGGCCGGCTTCGGCAGGGCGGAGATCGGCGCCAGCAGCTCGATGCCGCCGGTGATCGGAATGACGGCGCCGGTGATGAAGGCGGCTTTGTCTGAAAGCAGGAACGCGATCACTTCGGCGACATCCCCCGGTTTGCCGATTCGGCGCAGCGGGGTGCGCGCGCTCGCGCCCTCCACCAGCCGGTCGAAGGTCTCGCCCGGGAAGTTCGAGCGGACCAGCGAGGTGTCTATCACACCCGGTGCCACCGCGTTGACTCTGACGCCGTAGGGGCCGAGCGTCTGGGCCATGCCGTAACACATCGCGACGACGCCGGCCTTGGCCGCGCCATAGGCGACATTGCCGCCGCCGTTGCGATGCGAGATCGACGAGACCTCGACGATCGCGCCGCCACCGTCGCGGTCCATCATGTGGCGGCCGACTTCGCGGGCGAGGCGGAAGTGGGCGGACAGGTTGATGTCGACCAGGCGGTCCCATTCCTCGTCGGAGGTCTCGTGGAACGAGACGGGACGCGACGTGCCGGCGCCGCCGACGAGACCGTCGATCCGCCCGAAGCGGTCGAGGGCGAGGTCGCAGACCGCCCGCGGATGATCGCGATCGGTGACGTCGCCCGCTTGCGTGGCGACCTCGGCGCCAAGACCGCGCGCCTGATCGGCGACGGCGTCGAGCGCGGTGTCCTCGAGGCCGTTGAGCACCAGGTTCCATCCCTCGCGGGCCAGCACCAGGGCGGTGGCGCCGCCGATGCCGCCGGAGGCCCCGGTGACGATTGCTGTGGGCTTCCCGCTCATCGGATCAGGCCGCCTCGCGCATCTCGTAGGCGCGCACGAAGGATGCGGCGCGGGCCGGATCGACCGCGTTCAGCGTCTGCCGGTCGTGCTTGATCGAGGTGCCGACGATGAAGGCGTCGGCGACCGTGGCGAGCCGGGCGATGTTCTCCTCAGCGACGCCGGTTCCGACCACGACGGGGGTGTTCGGCACGCGGGCGGCGACACGGGCGATCTGCTCGAAGTCGGCCTCGACGCCGGCGGCCGGGCCGGAGACGCAGACCATGTCGGCGAGCCCGATGAACACGGCACCGCTCGCCTGGGTCTCGACGCTGCGGGTGTCGAGGCCGATCGAGAAGCCCGGCGTCACGTTGCAGATGATGCTGACATCCTCGGCCCCGAGCGTCGCCCTGAGCCGCAGCGCCTTGGCGCCGTCGGGGGCGACCATGCCGATGTCGCCGACATAGGCCCCGGTCAGGAAGGCGCGGACGAACCTGCCGCCGGTCGCATGCGCGATGGCGATAGAGGCGGAAGGATCGATCAGCATGTTGACGCCGTGCGGCAGGTCGATCTCCGCCTGGCATTCGGCGACGATCTCGGTCATCGCGGCGACCACCTCGATCGGCATCTCGGGCTGGTAGGGCATGTCGGATTCGTTGCAATAGAGCAGGGCGTGGAAACCGGTGTCGACCAGGATGCGCGCCTCTTCCTTTGCCTGCGCGACGATCTTGCGCATGCCGCCGGTGCGGTCGTAGAGCGGGGTGCCGGGCAGCGCCAGCGTATGCACCATGCCGATGAGAACCTTCTCGCGCCCGAATGTGCGCTTCAGCGCCGTCTTCATGTGGTCTGTTCCTGCGTCCGTGTCGTTTGGGTGGGGCGGGTGCCGGGCCGGGCGGGGCCGTCGATGCGGTCGCGCGTCCAGCGGGAAAGGTCGGCGGAGATCGGCGCCAGCGCCGTCTCGGCGCGGCGGTAGAGATCGTAGAGGCGGCGGTAGTCGTCTCGCCGCTCGCGGTCGGGCTCGTAACGACGTGCGATCGCCACCATCCGATCCTGCCCCGCCTCGATCGACGGCACGTCGCCCAGCGCGTGGAAGCCGGCGATGGCGCCGCCGACGAGGCCGGGTTCGGCCGAGCGGGTGACGACGACCGGCCGCTCGCAGATGTCGGCCTTGATGCGGCACCAGGTCTCGTTGGCCGAGCCGCCGCCGCCGAAGCGGATCTCGCCGACCTTGCGGCCGTTCGCCGCCTCGGCCCGTTCCAGCACGATCCGGTTGAGGAAGGCGACGCCCTCCAGCACCGCCCAGACGCAATCGACCGCCCTGTGGCGGCGGTTGAGGCCGATGAAGGCGCCGCGCAGCGCGGCGTTCCAGTAGGGCGTGCGCTCGCCCTGCAGGTAGGGCAGGAACACGATCGGCTGGGGATACCGGCGCTCGGCGAGGATCGCCTGAAGCTCGCGGCCGACCGAGGCGGGATCGACCGCGTGGCGCGACAGCAGTTCGAGCGCCCAGATGACGGTGTCGGCGCCGTTCTGGCTGGGGCCCCCGAGCTGATGCACCGCCTCGCCCCAGTCGACACTGAGCAATCCCTCGGCGCTGGCGCGCCGGGCCGACAGAACACCCAACACCTCGGTGGTGCCCGACAGGTTGTAGGCATAGCCGTTGCGCAGGGCGCCGAGCCCCAGAACCGAGGCCCAGGTGTCATGCGCCATGGCGACGACGGGGCGTCCGGAGAGGCGGGCGAGCGGGCCTTCGAGTCCGGGCAGGACGTTGCCGACGATCGCCGTCGGATTGAGCGCCTCCGGGACGATGGAGGCGTCAATGCCGAGCGCATCGAGCAGCGAACCTGCGCCGCCGCTGGGTTCAGCCGCCGCCAGCAGCCGGGCCGACGAGATCCGGTCTGTGGCGAGCCGGCCGGTGAGGCGGTAGTTGAAGTAGTCCTTCGGCTCAAGCACGGCGGCGGTTGCCGGCAGGATCAGCGGCTCGTGGCGATGGAGCCAGTAGAGCCGGGAAACCGGGTGGAAGGCATTGAACTGCGCCATCTCCGGATGGGTGGCCGGAAGCGTCCGCCGCATCTCGTCCATCAGCGCGTTGCCGCGGCTGTCGCCCCAGGTGATCGCGGGCCGCAGAACCCGGCTGTCGCGGCCGAGGAAGATCTGGGTGCGGGTGACGCCTGAAATTGCGATGGCGGCGATGTCGTCGAACGCCGGACCGGCCGCCTCGGCGAGGATCTCCACCGCCGAGACGAGGTTGCGCCACCAATCGGCGACGTCGGCCTCCGATCCGCCGAGCCGGTCGATGACGGTCGGGCCGGGCAGGCTCGCCATGTGCCGGATCGTGCCGTCCGCGTCGACCAGGCCCGCGCGCAGGCTGGTTCCGCCGAGGTCGCAGGCGAGCACCAGCGCCATCAGAAGCCGTCCCGCGCCGAGCGGCGCACGGTGAAGCGGTAGATGTCGCCGCGGATCAGATTGTCGCTGACCTCGACGATGCGCCCGCCGGCGTCACGGGCAATTCGGTAGGAGCGGAACACGGCGGTCCCCGGCTCGATGTCGAGGGCGCGGGCGTCCTCCTCGCCGATCGCGGCGGGCTCCAGCGTCTCCTCGATGTCGGCGACCTCGATGCCGCGCCGTTCGGCGAGCAGGCGGTAGAGCGAGGCGTTCTCGAGGTCGGAGTCCGCGATCGGGCCGGCCAGCGCGCTGGCGAGGTAGGAGGTCTGCAGCAGCGCCGGACGGTCGTCGAGGAAGCGAAGCCGCCTGAGTTCGAGAATGCCGTCGGCCGCGAGCTGCGCGCCGAATGCAGCGATCTCGTGCAGGCCCGCCGGCCGGCGGATCAGCGAGAGGACGCTGGTGCGGGGGCGATGGCCGGCTGCCTCGGCCTCGGTGTTGAAGTCCACGAGGCTGCCCAGATGTTTGCGGATGCCGTCGTCGCGGAAGAAGGTGCCACTTCCCTGCTGGCGCCTGACCAGGCCTTCCGCCTCCAGGACGTCGAGCGCAGCGCGGACCGTCGTGCGCGAGACCCCGTGCAGGGCGCACAGATCGGCCTCCGAGGGCAGAGCCTGGCCGTCACGCCACAGGCCGCCCCGGAACGCCTCGCGCATGCGATCTGCGAGATCGAGATAGCGAACCACGGCGGCATCCCTATTGTGCGAGCCGGATGGTGACACAAATCCGATACATTTCAAGCCTCAAATATCGCGACCTCCGCGCGTGCTGCGGCGCATTCATATCGGATTTGTATTGGATGATTGGGAAATCCGGTTTCCGCAGCGGATACTCGACCGCGCCCGGCTTCCTTTCTAAAGTGGCTGCAGGCAGCAGCGAAGTCGAGGGCGGATAAGGGAAAATGGGGGACGGGCGGGGGATCGTCGTCGTCGGCAGCTATATGCGCGACCAGGTGATGCGCGTCGATGCCTTCCCGAGGCCGGGAGAGACGAGGATGGGACACGGCTATCTTGCGACCCACGGCGGCAAGGGCAGCAATCAGGCGGTGCAG
>JAEYRQ010000660.1 GCA_023435545.1 Pseudomonadota bacterium
CTGCACCGCCGGCCGGCACGGCGGCGACATCAACACGCTGATCGGCCGGGCGCGCGACGTGCGGCTGATCAATGTGTGGGGCTATGCCCGCCTCGTCGGCTACGACGAGAGCCTGAACCTCGTCCCCGACATCCTCGAGAACCTCGAGGTCGTGGACGAGCGGATCTTCACCCTGCACCTGCGCGAGGGCCACAAGTGGTCGGACGGTGAGCCCTTCACCTCCGAGGACATCCGCTACTGGTGGGAGGACATTGTCGCCGAGCCGTCGCTGTCGCCTTCCGGTCCCGACCCCTTCATGCTGGTGGACGGCAAGCCGCCGAAGTTCGAGGTTCTCGACGAGACGACCGTGCGCTTTACCTGGGACGGCCCCAATCCGCTGTTCCTGCCGAGCCTGGCGGCGGCGCGCGATCCGTTCATCTATCGTCCCGCACACTATCTGAAGCAGTTCCACATCAAGTACGGCGACACGGACGCGATCGAGCGCCAGGTGAAGGAGGCCCGCGCCTCGAGCTGGGCCTCGCTGCACAATTCCAAGGACGACATGTACAATGCCGAGAACCTCGACCTGCCCAGCCTGCAGCCCTGGGTGATCCGGTCGACCGGTGGCGGCCAGCGCTTCGAGCTCGTCCGCAACCCCTTTTACCACCGGGTCGATCCCGAGGGGCGGCAGCTCCCCTATGTCGACCGCGTGGTGATGTCGCTCGCCGACGGGCGCCTGGTGGCGACCAAGACCCAGGCCGGCGAGGCGGACCTGCAGGCCCGCGGGCTCTCGCTCGGTGACGTGACCGTATTGAAGCGGGGCGAGGCGACGCAGAACTACCGCACGCTCCTGTGGGCCAACGGCAACGCCTCGCAGGTCGCACTCTACCCGAACCTGACCACCAAGGACCCGGTCTGGCGGGAATTGCTGCGCGACAGCCGGTTCCGCCACGCCCTCTCGCTCGGTATCGACCGCGAGATGATCAACCGGGCCGTCTATCTCGGTCTCGGCAAGGCCGGCAACAACACCGTCCAGCCCGAAAGCCCGCTGTTCAACGAGGAGTACCGGACCGAATGGGCGGGCTTCGACCCGGCCGAGGCGAACCGGCTGCTCGACGAGATAGGTCTGACCAAGCGCCGGTCCGACGGCGTCCGCCTGCTGCCGGACGGCCGGCCGCTGGAGATCATCGTCGAGACGGCGGGCGAGAGCGCCGAGCAGCTCGACGTGCTGGAACTGGTGGCGGAGACCTGGAAGGAGATCGGCGTCTCGCTGTTCTCCAAGGCCTCGCAGCGCGACGTGCTTTTCAACCGGGCGCTGTCGGGCGATCTGGTGATGGGGGTGTGGTCGGGCTGGGACAACGGCATCGCCACAGCCGACATGCCCCCGGACGAACTCGCGCCCGTGCACGGCGACTCCTCGCTGCTATGGCCGGCCTGGGGCGACTACTGGGAGAGCCACCAGGCCTCCGGCGAACCGATCGACTACGCGCCGGCGCAGGAACTGCTCGATCTCTATCAAGCCTGGCTCGGCACCGCCTCGTCCGAGGAGCGGGCAAAGATCTGGGACCGGATGCTGGAGATCCACGCGAACGAGACCCTGATCATCGGCATCGTCTCTGGCGTCCGCCAGCCGGTGGTCGCCAAGACCAAGCTGAAGAACGTCCCTGCCAAGGCCTTCTACGGCTGGGACCCGGGGGCGCAATTCGGGATCTGGCGAATGGACGAATTCTGGATCGACGGCTAAGAGCCCGTTTGGGAATTGGTCACGGCCACGATGCGGTTGTGGGGAGACGGATGCAAGGAGGGACGACGCAGGCGATGTGGGGCATCGGCAAGCCGGCCCGACGCGGCAGCCGGCCGCCACAGCCACACCGAAGGCGCGCGGAATTCGCCCGCCCGCCACGTTACGCCGCTTGCCGATACCCCCGGTATCGGCTGCGCGCCGCGCCTTGCGGTTCGGACGAATTGCGCACGTCGTGGCCGTGACCAATTCCCAAACGGGCTCTGATCGGAACCGCCGATGCTCTTCTACACCCTGCGCCGTCTCGTCGGCATGATACCGACGCTGCTGGTGATCAGCCTGATCGTGTTCTTCGTGATCGAGCTGCCGCCGGGCGATTATCTGTCGAACCAGATCGCCCAGCTCAGGGCGCAGGGTGAGGCCTCGAGCATCGCGCGGCTGGAGTTCCTGCGCACCGAGTTCGCGCTGGATGAGCCATTCTGGAAGCGCTACCTGATCTGGATCGGGCTTTGGCAGGGACCGCACGGCTTTTCCGGGCTGCTGCAGGGCAACTGGGGCTGGTCCTTCGAGTTCAACCGTCCGGTGGAGCAGGTGGTCGGGCCGACCCTGCTGCTCACCGTCATCCTGAACTTCGCTACCGTCCTGTTCGTCTACATCGTCTCCTTCCCGATCGGCATCTACTCGGCGACGCGCCAGTACAGCTGGGGCGACTACGGCTTTACCTTCCTCGGCTATCTGGGGCTGGCGACGCCGAACTTCCTGCTGGCGCTGATCATGATGTACCTGGCCAACCGCTGGTTCGGGCTGGCCGTCGGCGGCCTGATGGCGCCCGAATACGTCGACAAGCCGTGGACGCTCGACAAGATCTGGTCGGTGATGGCGCACCTGGTCATCCCGGTCATCGTCATCGGCACCTCTGGAACCGCCGGCATGATCCGGCGGCTGAGGGCAAACCTGCTCGATGAACTGCACAAGCAGTACGTCACCACCGCGCGGGCCAAGGGACTGGGCGAGACGCGGCTCCTGCTGAAGTACCCGCTCAGGATGGCGCTCAATCCGTTCATCGCCGACATCGGCAACATCATTCCCTCGCTGGTGTCGGGCTCCGTCATCGTCTCGGTGGTGCTGAACCTGCCGACGGTCGGGCCAATCCTGTTGACGGCACTGCAGAGCCAGGACCAGTTCCTGGCCGGCTTCATCATCCTCTTCGTGGCGATCCTGACGCTGGTCGGCATGCTGATCTCCGACCTGCTGCTGGCGGTCGTCGATCCGCGCATCCGGCTCGGGGCGGAGGCCGGACGCAAATGACCATGGAAACCGTGGGCCCGAACCACAGGGTCGACCGCGCCCCGTTCGACCCCGCCGGCCCCGAGGTCGCCGACGCCGACCGCGAGCGGTACTACCAGGCCTCGCAGTGGCGCATCGTCTGGTGGAAATTCCGCCGGCACAAGCTGGCGGTCTGGGCGGGATTCGTGCTGATCGTCTTCTACCTCGCCGTGCCCTTCGCCGAGTTCATCGCGCCCTACGCCGCCAACTCGCGCAGCAACGATCATCTCTACGCGCCGCCGCAGACGGTCAGGCTGTTCCACGAGGGCAGCTTCGTCGGCCCGTTCGTCTACGGCATGACCGCCGAGATCAACCTCGAGACGATGGCCTGGGAATATGTCGCCGACACCGACGACGTGCAGCCGATCCGGTTCCTCTGCCTTGGCGATTCCTACAATTTCTGGGGGCTGATCCCGGGCCGGTTCCATCTGTTCTGTCCGGCCGAGGGCGGCACGCTGTTCCTTTTGGGGACGGACAGGCTCGGCCGCGACCTGTTCTCCGGGCTCGTCTACGGCGCCAGGCTGTCGCTCACCATCGGAATCGTCGGAGTCGCGATCTCGATCGTGCTCGGGATGTTCTTCGGCGGCATCGCCGGCTATTTCGGCGGGATCGTCGATTCCGCCGTCAACCGGCTGATCGAGGTGCTGCGCTGCCTCCCCGAACTGCCGCTGTGGATGGCGCTGTCGGCGGCGCTGCCGGTGACCTGGAGCCCGATCTGGATCTATTTCGGCATCACCATCATCCTCGGCCTGCTGGACTGGCCGGGGCTCGCCCGCGCGGTGCGCTCCAAGCTGCTGTCGCTGAGAGAAGAGGACTATGCGCGCGCCGCCGTGCTGATGGGCGCCGGGCCGAAACGGATCATCGGCAAGCACCTGCTGCCGGGCTTCACCAGCCATCTGGTGGCGAGCGCGACGCTGGCGATCCCCAACATGATCCTCGGCGAGACCGCGCTGTCCTTCCTCGACCTCGGGCTCAGGCGCCCTGCGGTGAGTTGGGGCGTGCTGCTGAACGAGGCGCAGAGCATCACCATCGTCACCGTCTATCCCTGGCTGATGGCGCCGGTGATCCCGGTGATCATCGTCGTCCTGGCGTTCAACTTCCTCGGCGACGGCTTGCGCGACGCGGCCGATCCGTACAAGACGTGAGCGAAGGCGCCGCCCCGGCGCGAGCGACGAGGACGATCTACATGCCGAATGCCGCCTCGGGCGAGGAATGGGACGAGGAATACCGCGACGGGCGCTGGGGCTTCCTGCTCGACGTCAAGGAGGTGGCCCGCACCGGCGCCATCGCCGGCTGGCTGAGGGCGACCGGCACCGGCCAGCGCGTGCTCGACATCGGCTGCGGCGAGGGAGTGCTGTTCTCCCATCTGGATCGCCCGGCGCTGGAATCCTATGTCGGCGTCGTCATCTGCGCCGAGGCGCTTGCGCGGGCGAGGGTGGACCGGTCGGTTTCGCGGCTGGTCGAGGCCGACCTGCAGGGCTTCGAGCCGGCGGCGGGAGAGAGCTTCACCGCGGTGGTCTTCAACGAGGTGCTGCACTTCGCCGAGGATCCCGGCGCCGAACTTGCCCGCGCAGCCCAATGGCTTGCGCCCGGCGGGGTGATCGCGGTGTCGATGTACGCGCCGTGGAAGGAGACCGGCGGCGGCTACGCCAAGGTGACCGCCATGGAGACGGCGAGCGCCGGGCCTTCGTGGACCGTGCTCGACGCGCTGGAACTCGTCAGCCAGGCCAAGAACGTGCGCTGGCGGCTCAGGCTGATCCGGCCGGCGGGGGCGTAGTCGCGCCCCCCTACGCAGCCGTCCCTGCCGCCTCGAGCTTCTCGAAGATCATGTGCGGAAACAGCGGCGCCTCGTGGAAGTGGCCGGCGCCGAGATCCTTCAGCGCATCCTCGACGCCGGAGATCACGGTTGCCGGGACGGCGATCGTGCCCGCCTCGCCGACACCCTTCACCCCCAGCGGATTGAGCGGCGAGGGGGTCTGCATGTGGACGATGTCGATCTTCGGCATCTCGGTCGCGTAGGGCATCAGGAAATCGACGAAGCTGGCATTGGTCGGATTGCCGTCCTCGTCGTAGGCGACCTTCTCGTAGAGCGCGCCGCCGAGACCCTGCGCCATGCCGCCGATCACCTGGCCCTCGACGATCATCGGATTGATCATGTTGCCGCAGTCGTGGACGCAGACATATTTGCGGATGTCGACGGTGCAGAGTTCCGGATCGACCTCGACCAGCGCCGCATGGCAGCCATAGGCCCAGGTCGAATAGGGCGGGGAGTAGTAGTCGGTGACCTCGATGCCGGGCGCCTTGCCCTCCTCCAGCGCCGGGCCGTCATGGCGGGAGGCGGGCGCGAACTGGGTGGCGCTCTGGGCGGCCTTGTTGAACGCGTAGCGCAGCGGGTTGGTGGCGGTCGCGACCTCAGCCAGCGTCACCGCCCGGTCGGAGCCGGCGATGCGTGCGGTGCCGTCGATCAGTTCGATATCCTCCTTCGCCGCCTCCAGCATGTTGGCGGCGGCCTCGATCACCATCTCGCGCGCCCTCGACGCCGCCTTGTGGATGGCGTTGCCGCTGACCACGGCGGCGCGGCTGGCAAACGTCGCCACGCCCCAGTCGTAGACGCCGGTGTCGCCCTCCACCACGATCACGTCCGCCGCAGCGACGCCGAGCTGCTCGGCGGCGATCTGGGCGAACACGGTCTCGTGGCCCTGGCCCTGGCCGGCGAGCCCGGTGTTCACATAGATCCTTCCGGTGATCGGATGGATACGCACGTGCCCGCCCTCGTAGGGGCCGAGGCCGGTGCCCTCGACGTAGAACCCGAGGCCGAGTCCCAGATGCCGGCCGCGCGAGCGCGCCTCGGCCTTCATCTCGTCGAGCCGGTCGGCGCCGATCGCCTCGAGGCACTTCTGAAGTGCCAGCGGATAGTCGCCGGAATCGTAGCAGACCGCGAGGCCGTCGGCGAACAGCAGGCCCTGGCGCTTCCAGGGGAATTGGTCGGGGCCGATGAAGTTGCGGCGGCGCACCTCGAACCGGTCGAGGCCCAGTTCCTCGGCGAGCTTGTCCATCGCCCGCTCGATGGCGAAGCAGGACTGCGGCCGGCCGCAGCCGCGATAGGGCGTGACGGGCACGGTCGGCGTGTAGATCGCCTTGAACTCGACCTCGATGTTGGGGATCCGGTACGGCCCGGCAATCGAGGTGGACGCGACCTGGGCGATGGCGATGCCGTAGGGGATGTAGGCTCCGGTATCGTGCAGGAAGGTGTCGCGCAGGCCGAGCACCTCGCCGTCCTTGGTGGCGGCGAGCTCGATGGTATGGACCTGGGTGCGCTCCTGGGTCGACCCGACGAAGTTCTCGGTGCGGTCCTCGATCCACTTCACCGGCCGGTCGAGCGAGATCGAGGCGAAGGGGACCAGCAGTTCCTCGGGGTAGAAGAACAGCACCTTCTGGCCGAAGCCGCCGCCGACATCGGGCGCGATGACGCGGACGCGGTCCTCGTCGATGTCGAACAGCGAGGCGAGCCCGCCCCTGACCGAGATCGGCGCCTGGGTGCCGTCCCAGACGGTGAGCTGCTCGGTGATCCGATCCCAGTGGGCGGCGACGGCGCGGCCCTCGAGCGGAGCGGCGGTGGAGCGCTCGACCCGGACAGTGATCTTCGTCACATGGTCGGCGCGCGCGAAGGCCGATGCCGCGTCGCCGGAGTTCTGGACGAAATGCGCGGCGACATTGCCGGCCACGTCCGCGTGCACAAGATGCGCGCCGTCGGCGGCGGCAGCCTCCAGATCGACGGTGACGTCCATCTGCTCGTAGTCGACCTCGATCAGCCGGACCGCGTCCTCGGCGACATAGCGGTCGACCGCGACCACCATCGCTACGGTCTGGCCGACATAGTGCACGTCGTCGCGGGCGAGCGGACGCTGGGTGCGCGGGCCGATCAGGCAGGGATGCGGAATCAGGAGCGGCATCGGCTGGTCGAGGTGGCCGATGGTGCCCGCGGTATGCACCGCGACGACACCCGGCAGCGCCTCGGCCGCGCTTACGTCGATCGAGAGGATCTTCGCGCGGGCGAAGGGGCTGCGCAGGAAGGCGGCATGCAGCGCGCCGGGCAACTCGATGTCGTCGATATAGCGGCCCCGCCCGGTCAGCAGGCGGTCGTCGACGTTGCGCTGGACCGGGGCGCCGAACATGCGGGTTGCCATGGTGCTCCTCCTTCGTCCGGTTGGCGGCCGATCAGCCGTGCATCAGTTCGTGCGCGCGGCGCACCGCGGCGACGATGTTCTGGTAGCCGGTGCAGCGGCAGAGATTGCCCGACAGCGCGGTGCGGATGCCCTCTTCGGAGAGATCGGGATCGGGCGCCTTCTCGAGGAAATCGGTGACCACCATCAGGAAGCCCGGCGTGCAGTAGCCGCACTGCAGGCCGTGGCATTCCTTGAACGCTTGCTGCACGGGGCCGAGCACGCCGCCTCCGGGGCCGAGCGATTCCACGGTCTCTATGGAACGGCCGGCGACCTGCACCGCGAGCGTCAGGCAGGAGCGGGCGGTCTCGCCGTCGATGCGGATGGTGCAGCAGCCGCAGACGCCGTGCTCGCAGCCGACATGGGTGCCGGTCAGGCGCAGCTCGTGGCGGATGAAGTCGGACAGCAGCATCCGGGGGCTGACGCTGCACTCCTCGGCCCTGCCGTTGACGATGAGGCGGACCGTCACCGTCGGCTCGTCGGTCGCCCCCTGTACCCTGTCCAGCATCGGCCTCTCCCCCACCTTCACGTCGCCCCGGCCCGGTCGCGGGCACGCGCCAGCGCCCTCACGACCAGCGTGCGCGCCACCCTGCGGCGATAGCGGCCGTCGGCGCCGTCGTCCTCGTTGGTCACGGATGCGTCCACCGCTCCGGCGGCCTGCTTCAGCGCCGCATCGCCGAGATCGGAGCCGATCAGTGCCGCTTCGACGGCGGACAGTCGCACCGGCTTCTCGGCGATGCCGCAGGCTGCCAGCCGGACGGTTTCGCAGCGTCCGGCGCCGTCGAGCGTCACGACCGCGGCGATGCCGGCGACGGCGTAGTCGCCATGGCGGCGGGTCAGTTCCTCGAAGGCCCAGCCGGCGCCATCCGCGAGCACGGGAAAGCGCGCGGCGGTGACGATCTCGTCAGGCGCCACGGTCGTCGTCATGTGAAACTGGAACATCTCGGATGCCGGGATCGAGCGCGTGCCGGACCGACCGGCGACGGTCACCGAGCCGTCAAGGCAGACCAGCAC
>JAEYRQ010000661.1 GCA_023435545.1 Pseudomonadota bacterium
GGCGCCATGGCGCTGTTCGGCGAGAAATACGGCGACGAGGTCCGCGTCGTCTCCATGGCGCGGCAGCGGCCGTCGCCGCTTGACCTTGGCGCGGGCGCGCCGGCCGAGGTCTCAACCAAAAAAAGTCAGACGGCCGACGGGCCGTGGTCGGTGGAATTGTGCGGGGGGACGCATGTGTCGCGCACCGGCGACATCGGCCTGGTGGCGGTGGTCTCGGAGGGGGCCGTGGCGGCGGGCGTGCGCAGGCTCGAGGCGCTGACGGGCGATGCCGCCCGCCGGCATCTGGGGCTTCAGGACCGCCGCCTGCGCGGCCTTGCCGCGGAGCTGAAGGTCTCGCCCGACGAGGTGGAGGCGCGGCTGAAGGCGCTGATCGACGAGCGCCGGCGGCTCGAGCGGGAACTGGCGGACGCGCCCCGCAAGCTGGCGCTCCGCGGCGGCGCGGCGGCGGGGCCGGAAATCGAGGAGGTGGCGGGGGTGAAGTTCCTCGGCCGCGTCGTCGAGGGCGTCCAGCCGAAGGACCTGCGCGGCCTGGCCGACGATGCCAAGCGCAAGCTCGGCTCCGGCGTGGTGGCGATCGTGGGGGTGAGCGAGGACGGCAAGGCCGGCCTCGTGGTCGGCGTCACCGACGATCTCGTCGCGCGGATCAGCGCAGTCGATCTGGTGCGCGCCGGCGCCGAGACCCTCGGCGGCAAAGGCGGCGGCGGCCGCCCCGACATGGCCCAGGCGGGTGGCCCGGAGGGGGCGAAGGCAGCGGACGCCGTGGCGGCGGTGAGAGGGGTGCTGGAGGGGGTGTGAAGGGGCGCATATCCCCTAGCGAGGTAGCGATCGTTCAAGCCATTTCCGTCACTCGTCGTGCACGGCCGATCAGTGCGGCGGCCAGGCGGCCCAGTGCGGGATGATCAAGCCCCCGCGCCCGTGCTTCGGCAATTTCCTCTCCAAGAGCATCGGGCAGATTCAGGGCCATGGATCGGGCATTCTCGATGATCTCGTCGGCCGGCAGACCCATGCTCCCCGCAAACCGGCGCCATTCCGCCCAACCGATGTCCCGCAGGCGATACTCTCCACCTATGCTCATCGCCAGCTTTGCCCTGAGCGGATCGATGTGGTCGTAGGCGAAGATGCTGGCGACGTCGAAGAGGGGCGCCAGCCGGACCAATCCGCCGCCGCCGATGAGGATCGAATAGTTCTTGGCATGGGCGTCCGTCCCGCCGATGAGCCAGTTGAATATCAGGGCGCCGACAAGAGTCGCGACATCTTCCCGGAGGGCATTACCGCTTCCCCCTCCGACATTTGCCCGGAGCGTGTAGATGATTTCACGCGCGCCCGGTCCGCCCTCGTTCTGGTACTTCCTTGACGGATGAACGCCCAGTGCCTGGCACAGGTCTTCCTGGTGTACGCGGTAGATCGGTGTGCCTCTCGCGAACTCGCCCATAACCCGGGCATCCTCGGCAGCGGCGACGGATTCTGCTGCAGCCCTTGCAGCAAGAGCCGGGCTCTTGGAATCCTCCACGTTTGCGGCGAATGCCGCCGCACTCGCTGCAGCCGTTGCTGCACGAGCGGCAGCTTCGGCGGCCAGTACGGCGGTAACGACACGATCATAGCGGGTCACCATGATGGCGCTCACATCCTCGAAGCGCCGGACCTCGGTTTGCGCGGTGGGCAAACCGAGCGCACGAGCCAGGGCCAGGCAGACATGCTCGTTCTCGGCATGTCCGTCGAATTCCGCCGTTGTCGGCTTCAGGATGTGAGTGGTGGGCGTGCGTCCCGCCGGAATGCCCCAGCGCTGGCCGTCGTACAGAAGCGCCGTCTTGGGTTGTGCTCCAGCGAGACTGAACTGCCCCAGGTCGTGGGGAGCGCGACCGGCAGCAGCATCGAGGCGCAGTGCTCGCAGCCTTGCCGCCACGTCCGCTTCCGTCAGCCAATCTATCGTGGGCGTTGTTTCTGCCTTCAGCTTTTCAAACCGCTCGGGTGACATGAACTGAACGGCACCCGCACAGTCCTCGCCCACATTCGCGATCAGCCCGAAGACGCTGCGCGGCGAGACTTGGAATGTGGTTGCCCAGCGTCGCAAGACGAGTTCATTGTCGGGCAACAGCCCCCACAGGAACGGCTCGATTGCGCTGTTCGGATGTTCCTCCGCAACGAGGGGCATCGACAGCGACAGCGGATAGGCACCCGGTGCATCGCGCCAAGAGCGCGAATATCTGAAGGAGAGGCGCCCCTTCTGCCTATGCACTCTGCCGACTTCGCGGCCGTCCATCAGGCAGACCAATTCGTTCACGGCGAAGCCTTCTTTCGGGCCGCCTTCAGGATGACTTCGAGATCGACCGCTTCAATCGGCGAAGCCGCGTCCGCTTGTCCCTCGGGTTCGCCGGGTCCGACTACGCGAACCGTCAGTCCCAAGGCATTGATGGCCTGCAGGACGAGCCCCAGTTTGGCGCCGGGCTTGCCAGCCTCGATCTGGTTGACCCACAGGCGACTTACGCCAATCCGATCGGCGAGTTCGGCCTGATCCCAGCCGAGCTTCCGCCTTCTGGCGCGAATCGCCGCCCCAACTTCGCCCGGGGTCCGTACACTTGCGCTCATGTCATCGATAGCTTTCATTTCGCAATGTAAGCACTAGCATGCTTTCCGCAATGTAAGCAATCACATACAATCAGAGGGCCTGCAGGAAAGAAGGATGGAATTGTCCCACCCCGCCACATCCCCACCGGACGCCCCGGACCTGATCCGGGGCCCAGCGGCGGCGCGACGCAACCGCCCTTCGCGATGCGGCCGCCTCCGGCGGTCCCTAATGCCGGGTCCCGGATCGCCGTCCGCTCGCCTGCGCTCGCGCCCGGTGTCCGGGACGTGCGGGCGGGCATGGTGCAAGCG
>JAEYRQ010000066.1 GCA_023435545.1 Pseudomonadota bacterium
CTGCACCCCGCCTTCGCCGGCCTGAGCGAAGAGGAGATGGTCAGCCAGGGTCTGAGCGCGCCGCTCCATCCGGGCGCCGAGAAGTACTACCAGGAACGCGGCTGGATGTGATCGACAGCAGCGGGGCGGCCGGGCGGCCGCCCCGTTTTCCTTAGCGCTCCGTCAGGCGGGGCCGTTTCTGGGGGGAGGTCGGGGATGGTCGAAGCCAGCAAGCGCGATATCGACGTCGACGAACTTGTCGCCCAGGTCGAAACCGGCGCCCGGGCGGTGGCGGGACCGGTCGGGATCTTCATCTCGGGTCTCGCCTTCGTCTGGTCGCTGTTCCAGCTCTACGTCGCTTCAGACCTTCCGTTCATTCTGACCGGGCTGACCGGCTTCAACGTCGTCTTCGACAGCTTCCAGATCCGCGTCGTCCACCTCTCCTTCGCGCTGGCGCTGGCCGCGCTCGCCTATCCGCACTATCGCGGCGCGCCGCGTGACCGGGTGCCGCTCTATGACTGGCTGCTGGCGATCCTCGGCGTCGCGGCCTGTCTCTACCTGATCGTTTTCGACCGGCAGATCGCGGCCCGCGCCGGCCTTCCGACCGACTGGGACCTTGTCGCCTCGACCGTCGGTCTCGTCGTTCTGGCGATCGCCGTCTACCGCGCGCTCGGGCTGCCGCTGGTGATCGTCGCCGGCGTGTTCGTCTTCTACGTCTTCTTCGGCCATGCCTCCTGGCTGCCCGACGCCATCCAGTGGCGCGGCGCCTCCTACGGCAAGGCGATGTGGCACTACTGGATGCAGACCGAGGGCGTCTTCGGCGTCGCGCTCGGCGTATCCGCCTCGATGATCTTCCTGTTCGTGCTGTTCGGCTCGCTGTTGGAGAAGGCCGGAGCCGGCAACTACTTCATCAAGTTCGCCTTCGCCGTGCTTGGCCATCTGCGCGGCGGCCCGGCCAAGGCGGCGGTAGTCGCCTCGGCGCTGTCGGGCCTCTATTCCGGCTCCTCGATCGCCAATGTGGTGACCACCGGCACCTTCACGATCCCGCTGATGAAGCGCACTGGCTTCTCGCCGGAGAAGGCTGGCGCCGTCGAGGTCGCCTCCTCGACCAACGGCCAGCTCACCCCGCCTGTGATGGGGGCGGCGGCGTTCCTGATCGCCGAGTTCACCGGCATCAGCTATCCCGAGATCATCAAGCACGCGCTCCTGCCCGCGGTCATCTCCTACATCGCCCTCGTCTACATCGTGCATCTGGAGGCGCTGAAGCTGCAGCTGAAGGGCCTGCCTAAGCCGCCTGCCCGCGTCACCGCGATGCAGAAGCTGATCGGGCTCCTGACCGGGTTCATCGCAATGTGCGTGCTGGCGTTCGCGGTCTATTACGGGCTCGGCTGGATCAAGGTCGCCTTCCCGGGCATGACGCTGGTCTCGGCGATCGTCCTGTTCCTGATCGCCTATGTGGCGCTGGTCTGGGTCGCGGCCCGCAAGCCCGACCTCGAGATGGACGATCCCGACGCGCCGCTACTCGAACTGCCGCGCCCCGGCGAGGTGGCGGTGACCGGCCTGTATTTCGTGCTGCCGATCATCATCCTGATCTGGTGCATCCTGATCGAGCGCCTGTCGCCGTCGCTGTCGGCCTACTACGCGGCGCTGTCGATGATCCTGATCGTGCTGACCCAGCGGCCCCTCAAGGCGCTGTTCCGCGGCGAGGGCGAGCTCGGCCGCGCCTTCTCGCAGGGCGGCGCGGACTTCGTCACCGGGATGATCGCGGGTGCCCGCAACATGATCGGCATCGGCGTCGCCACGGCCGCAGCCGGCATCATCGTCGGCACCATCTCGCTGACCGGCGCGCATCAGGTCGTCGGCGAATTCGTCGAGTTCCTGTCGGGCGGCAGCCTGATGGCGATGCTGCTGCTGGTCGCGGTGATGAGCCTGATCCTCGGCATGGGGCTGCCGACGACCGCGAACTACATCGTCGTCTCCTCGCTGATGGCCCCCGTCATCGTCGCGGTGGGTGCCTCCTCCGGGCTGATCGTGCCGCTGATCGCGGTGCACATGTTCGTCTTCTACTTCGGCATCCTCGCCGACTACACGCCGCCGGTGGGGCTCGCGGCCTTCGCCGCGGCTGCGATCTCCGGCGGCGATCCGATCCGCACCGGCTTCCAGGGCTTCGCGTACGACATCCGGACCGCGCTGCTGCCGTTCCTGTTCATCTTCAACACCGAGCTGCTGCTGATCGATGTGACCGTCACCAAGGCGGTCGTCGTCTTCTGCGTCGCCACCGTCGCGATGATGCTGTTCGCCGCCGCCACCCAGGGCTATTTCCTGACGCGCAACCGCATCTGGGAGACGGTGGCCCTGCTGCTCGTCGCCTTCACCCTGTTCCGGCCCGGCTTCTGGCTGGACATGGTGGAGCCGCCTTACGACGAGCGGCCGGGCACCGAGATCGTCGACATCGCCAACTCCGCCCCCGCCGGCGCCGACCTGCGCGTCACCATCGCCGGACCGGACTTCCGCAACCCGGACCGGATCCGCACGATCACCCTGATCGCCGATCTGGGCCCCGAGGGTGACGGCGAGGAGCGGCTCGACGCCGCCGGCCTGACCGTGCTGCCGGCGGAGGACGCCATGGAACTGGAGGAGCCGTTCCAGGGAACGCCGTTCTTCGAGAGCCTGCGCGACTTCGACTTCTACGGCGACACCCCGGTGGTGATCTCAAAGGTCGAACTGGAGCGCGACCGTTTCGCCAAGGAGTGGTTCTACATCCCGGCGCTCCTGCTGCTGGCGGTCGTGGTGCTGATGCAGCGCCGCCGCCAGACCGTTCCCGCCTTCTGAGCAGCGCGGCGCAAGGAGAGACGCCATGTATTCCTCGATCCTGCTGCCGGTCGATCTTGCCGAGCCGGACGCCTCGAAGCGCGCGCTGGCGGTGGCGGCGCAGCTTGCCCGCGACTATTCCGCGTCGCTGCACGTTGTCACCGTGGTGCCGGACGTCGGCATGTCGATCGTCGGCGGCTTCTTCCCCAAGGATTACGAGCGGCACGCGCTGGACGAGGTGAAGTCGCGGCTGAAGAGCTTCCTGGAGGCGGAGGTGCCCGAGGACGTGACGGCCAAGGGGCATGTGGCGCACGGGCGCATCTACCAGGAGATCCTCAGGGTGGCGAAGGTGCTGGAGGCCGACCTGATCGTGATGTCCGCGCACCGGCCGGAGCTGTCGGACTATCTGCTGGGGCCGAACGCGGCGCGCGTCGTCCGCCACGCGAGCCAGTCGGTCATGGTGGTACGCGATTGAGCAGCGGGGGGGTGATGACCCCCGCCGACGATTCGACGGGCGGTCGTCAACAAAACAACGATAATTTGTTGACGTTTTGGATGTGTGGCCGTTAGGGTATCTTCACCGGAGACGTCGGCCAACCGACGCTTCGCTGACCAGTGGGAGACGTTGATGACCAGATCTGCCGTTTCGCGGGCGCTCGCGGGCGCCACCGCACTTTCCCTCGTGTCGTTCGCCGCTGTCGCTGCCGAGAAGTGGGACATGCCGCTTGCCTATCCGGCGACGAATTACCATTCCGAGACCGCCGCCGACTTCGCCAAGGGCGTCACCGAGGCGACCGGCGGCGAGATCGAGATCGTCACCCATCCGGGCGGCTCGCTGTTCAAGGGCGACGAGATCTTCCGCGCCGTGCGCACCGGCCAGGCGCCGATCGGCGAGCGGCTCGTGTCCGCCATGTCGAACGAGGATCCCGTCTTCGGCGTCGACGCTCTGCCGTTCCTCGCCACCTCCTTCGACGAGGCGTGGGAGCTCTACCAGGCTTCCAAACCGACCATGGAGAAGGTGCTGGAGGAGAAGGGCACCAAGCTGCTCTATGCCGTCGCCTGGCCGCCGCAGGGGCTCTACACCGTCAAACCGGTTGCCAAGGTCGAGGACATGTCGGGCGTCAAGTTCCGCGCCTACAACGCGGCGACCGAGCGGCTGGCCGAGCTGATGGGCGCGGTGCCGACCAAGATCGAGGCGGCCGAGCTCGGCCAGGCCTTCGCCACCGGCGTCGCCGAGAGCATGATCTCGTCCGGCTCGACCGGCTACGACATGAAGATCTGGGAGTATGTGAAGTTCTGGTACGACACCCAGGCTTGGCTGCCGAAGAACATCGTCATCGTCAATCTCGAGACCTGGAACGGTCTCGACGAGAAGACGCAGACCATCATCCTCGAGGAGGCCGCCAAGGCCGAGAAGGCCGGCTGGGACAAGGCCCGCGAGCTTTCCGACTGGTACAAGGACGAACTCGCCAAGAACGGCATGACCATCGAGCCGCCGTCCGACGAGCTCAAGGCCGGCTTCGCCGCGATCGGCGAGACCATGACCACGGAGTGGCTGGCCAGTGCCGGCGAGAACGGCCAGGCCGTGATCGACGCCTACCGGAAGTGAGGCGGGAGCGGCGTTTGCCCGAGGCGACGCGATATGGAATGGCAGGCACGCCTGCGTTCCCCGGTCGCGGTGCCGAGTTCAGGCAGCCCTCCGATCATCAAACGCCCGTCATCCCGGACGGCCGAGAGGCCGATCCGGGATCGGGAGGGCAGGACCGCTCCGTGGAGGTATCCCGATCCCGGCTCTTCGCGGCGTTTATCCTTGGGCCGCGCTGTGCGCGGACCCGAGGGCTCCGGCCGGGATGACGCGTCTCGCATCACGCGATTATGGGAACAGATCCGGGCCTGACAGTCGCGGCCCGCTGCCGCGGTCACAGCGCGGGACATGAGCGGGCAATGCAGTAGGATCAGAGTCGGGACCCCTCTGGGGCGGCTCGACTGACCACCGCATGCCCGACCTGGCCGACCGGCCCAAGACCGGCGGTCGTCGGGGACCGTGCTTCAAAACGCCATCACGGGGGACATCAGGATGGCAGCTTTCCGGCGGCTCGGCCGCGCGCTCGACGGGCTCTATCTGGCGGCCGGCTATCTGGCGGCGGTCTGTCTGGCCGCCCTGGGATGCCTGGTGCTGGCGAGCGTCATCACCAGGCTGATGTCGGTCTATGTCGGCTGGCTCGGCGAATTCTCCGGCTACTGCATGGCCGCCTCGAGCTTCCTCGCCTTCGCCTACACGCTGCGCTCCGGCGAGCAGATCCGGGTCGGCATCCTGCTGGCGCGGCTGAAGGGTGCGGCGCGCCGGGCCGTGCAGCTGTGGTGCCTGCTGGCGGCGACCGTGATCTCCTGCTGGTTCGCCTGGTACCTGATCCGCCTCGCCATGACCTCCTACAGGTTCGGCGACCGCAGCGAGGGCACGGCCGCGACGCTGCTTTGGGTTCCGCAGACCCCGGTCGCGATCGGTGCCACGATCCTCGCGATCGCCTTCGCCCATTCGCTCATCGAGGCGATCGTGCTCGGCAGGAGCGGCATTCGCGAGCCGGAGGAGCAGGCCGCGGAGACAGCGACTGTCGAGGAGGCCGTGGGATGAGCGGTGTCTGGCTCACCGCCGCCTTCCTGGCGATGCTGTTCTTCTTTCTGGGGACCGGCGTGTGGATCGGGCTCAGCCTGATCGGCGTCTCCGCCTTCGGCATGGCGCTGTTCACGCCGCGGCCGGTGGGCGATGCCATGGCGATCACGGTCTGGGGCATGTCCTCGTCCTGGACGCTGACCGCCCTGCCGCTGTTCATCTGGATGGGCGAGATCCTGTTCCGCTCGAAGCTGTCGGAGAACCTGTTCCGTGGTCTGACGCCGCTGATGAGCCGCATGCCCGGCGGCCTGTTGCACGTCAACGTCGCCGGCTGCGCCATCTTCGCGGCGATCTCCGGCTCGTCTGCCGCGACCGTCGCCACCGTCGGCAAGATGTCGATCCCGGAACTGCGCCGGCGCCGCTATCCCGAGCGGATGATCATCGGCACGCTGGCCGGCGCCGGCACGCTCGGCCTTTTGATCCCGCCCTCGATCATCCTGATCATCTACGGAGTGACGGTGAACGAATCGATCGCCCAGCTGTTCATCGCCGGCGTCCTGCCCGGCATCATGCTGGCCGGCCTGTTCATGGGCTACGTGGCGATCTGGGGCCTTCTCACCCGCAACGCCGGGGCGATGGAGGAGACGCGCGCCAGCTGGCGGCAGAAGCTCAGGGGCATCTGGCAGCTCGCGCCGGTCGTCCTGCTGATCGTCTTCGTCATCGGCTCGATCTATGCCGGCATCGCCACCGCCACCGAGGCGGCGGTGTTCGGCGTCGTCGGTGCGCTGACCCTGTCGGCGCTGCAGGGATCCCTCACGCGCAAGTCGTTCATGGACGGGCTCCTCGGCGCGACGCGCACCTCCTCGATGATCGCGCTGATCCTGGCGGGCTCTGCCTTCCTGTCGCTGGCGATGGGCTTCACCGGCCTGCCGCGCGCGCTCGCCACCACCATCGCCGGCTGGGAGCTGTCGCCGATCGCGCTGATCGTCGCGCTGACCGTGTTCTACATCATCCTCGGCTGCTTCCTCGACGGCATCTCGGCGGTGGTGCTGACCATGGCGGTGATCGAGCCGCTGGTCCGCTCCTACGGCTTCGACATGGTCTGGTTCGGCATCTATCTCGTCGTCGTCGTCGAGATGGCGCAGATCACCCCGCCGGTCGGCTTCAACCTGTTCGTGCTGCAGGGCATGACCGGCCGCGACATGGCCTTCATCGCCCGCGCCGCCGCGCCGATGTTCGCCATCATGGTGCTGGCGGTGGCGCTGCTGGTGGCGTTTCCCGACGTCGCGACCTTCCTGCCGCAGCAGATGATGGGGCGGTAGGGACGGTTCACGGGAGGACGGCGAGGACGTCCGTGTGCGTGAAGTCGTTGCCGATGAACAGGAGCGGCTCACCCAGGTCTCTGGCGAGGGCATAGGAGAAGCAGTCGCCGAAATTCAGCCGCGCGGCATGGCCGCTGCCCTTGCCGAAGTCGCGGTAGGCTTCGCGCGCGAATCTGGCCTGGCGCTCCGTGACAGGTTCGATGGAGATCCGGGCGGCTTCCAGCAGGTCATCCAGACGTCGACTGGCGATCGGATCCCTCGATCCGTCGATCACGGCGGCAACCTCGACGAACGTCGCGGCGGACATGCGACGCGGCTCGTGACGTTCGATCGCCGCCGCGCAGACGGCCGCGAACGGCTCGTTCCGGAGAATGGCGATGAGGGCCGAACTGTCGATGATCACTTCGGCAATCCGTCGTCGCCGTAAAGCAGATCGCCATGGTCGACCGTCCGGTAGGGCTGCTTCAGCCTGCCGGCGCAATCGCGTCCGATGGCGAGCAGACGCTCGGTCAGCCCCTCCCCGGCCCCCTGCGCCCGCAACCTGGCGAGCCGTTCGCGCACGGCCTCCGTCACCGCCTCGGTCTGGCTTTCGCCGGTCAGGCAGGCCAGCTCTTTCACCAGCCGATTGGTCTCGTCATTCTTGATGTTCATCCCCATGGATATCTACCTTATCTAGGTTATCCGTCTACCATTGTATAATGACTCTGTTCGGACTTCAACCGATCCGGCCCCCGCCCGCCTGCCCGCCCTCACATCTCCAGCCTGTCGTAGAACCAGCGCGCCAGCTTTGACCAGACCTGGTCCTTCAGCGCGGCGTCCTCCCAGCCGTGGTCGACATTGGGGTTGTCGTTGATCTCGATGACAAACACCCCGTCGGCGTTCTGCTTGATATCGACACCGTAGAGCCCGTCGCCGATCAGCCGGGCGGCGCGCACGCCGACGTCGATCACCGCCTCCGGCACGTCCTCGAAGGCGAAGGCCCTGGACGAGCCCTGGATGGCGGAGCCGTCGGGCCGGTGCTTGACGATCTGCCAGTGCCGCCGCGCCATCAGGTACTGGCAGGCGAACAGCGGCTCGCCGCCGAGCACGCCCAGACGCCAATCGAACTCGGTCTGCATGAACTGCTGGGCGATCAGCAGGTCGGTCTCCTTGAAGAGGTCCTTCGCGAGCTTCCGGAAGGCTTCCGGCGTCTCCACCTTGTGGACTCCCCGGCTGAACGAGCCGTCGGGGATCTTCACCACCAGAGGATAGCCGAGCCGCTCCTCGGCGGCCGCGATGTCGGCGGTGGAGGCGACGATCACCGTCGGCGGCACCGGCACGCCATTCGCAGTCAGCAGCTCCTTCAGGTAGACCTTGTTGGTGCAGCGGATCATCGAGATCGGATCGTCGATGACCGGCATCCCCTCCTGCACCGCGCGGCGCGCGAAGCGGTAGGTGTGGTTGTCGATCGAGGTCGTCTCGCGGATGAACAGCGCGTCGTATTCGGCGAGCTGGTCGAGCTGCTTGCGGGTGATCGTCTCGACCTCGATGTCGTGCTTCTCGGCGATGCGGGCGAAATGGCGGATCGAGGCGAGCGTCGAGGGTGCCAGCGCCTGCTTGGGATCGTGCAGAACGGCGAGCGAATACCGCAGCGTCGGCCGCGCCTTCGGCGAGCGCCAGTCGCGCAGCGTGTGGCGGTGCAGCGCGTCGCGGAAGAAGGCGCGCTCATCCTCGCTAAGCTTGGTGATGGCGCGCGGCCTGAGCCGCCGGATCGTCAGCCATTCGCCCGGCGTCACCGTGACCTCGATGATCGGGCAGCGGAACCAGTCGAACAGCAGCCGGGCGAAGCGCTCGTAGCGCTCGTCCGCGACCAGCCCCATGCAGACCTGGAAGGACAGGTCCTGCTCCGGCGCGTGCTTGGCCGAGCGGGCGCAGCGGTTGAGCTCCTGCTCGAGTTCGGGGATCGCATGGGCATAGAGTTCGCGGCCGGCGAGATCCAGCATCGCCTCGACGGCAGGCAGCACCCTGTGGCCGCGCGCCTCCGCCAGCAGCGAGCAGAAATATCCGCGGCTCTGGTAGGCGTAGGAGCGCGACAGGTTGACCACCTTCGGGCGGCCGCCGTCGAACAGCTGCGGCCGGGCGAGGTAGTCGCGGGTGGTGATCACCTTGTGGGGTGTGTCGGCGTTCGGGAAATCCTTCGCCTGGTCGACGAGGATCACCCAGCCGGAATAGAGCGCCTTCTTCATGCTGACGCGTCGGACCCCTCCTTCCGGGGGCGGATTGGCCGAGCGGGGTCGCCACTGCGGCCACGGTCCTCGAACGAGCGCATATCTACGCCGTTTACACGACAGGACAAGCGGGTATCTTGCGGCGCCTCCTGGCGCCGCGATCCGGCACAACGCGGCAGATGTCGCGGCGGTTCCCGCGGCGCCGGCAGTGCCCGAGGATCAGATGACCGACAGCGGTGCGGGGCGCGAAGCGGTGATGCTGCGGGCGGGCGTTCCCGCCGACCTCGATTCGCTGGTCGTCCTGGAACAGACCGCTTTCGCCGGCGACCGGCTGAGCCGGCGGTCTCTCCGCAGCTTCCTTCGCTCCACCTCGGCCCGGCTGATCGTCGCGGAGCGCGGAGGGCTGGTCGTCGGGTACTGCCTGGTGCTGATGCCGGCCGGCCGATCCCTCGCCCGCCTCTATTCCATCGCCACGGCCGCGGACTATCGCGGCAAGGGGCTTGGTGGGCATCTGCTGGACGCCGCCGAACAGGCGGCCAGCGCGCGCGGCTGTGCGGAACTGGGGCTGGAGGTGCGCCACGACAACGCCGCCGCCATCGCGCTCTACCTTCGCCGCGGCTATGTCGAGCATGCCAGGATTTCGGACTACTACGAGGATGGCGCAGCAGCCATCCGCATGCGCAAATCGCTCGAAATCGGACGGTTCTGAGGCAGAATTGCGGAAATGTTCTTCCGCTACGGATTCAAGCCGACTAACTGCATGGTTCGACTATTGTTCCCTCCTGATTGCGATCCGGGCGAGATGCACGGGTGACAAGCTCGTGAAACCGAAGATATGCTCGCCTCCAAGTCCGCTGAAGGCGGACCAAAGAAAACCAGACGGAGGTACAGATGACCCTCAAGACCGTTACGGTCGCTGCCGGCGTTGCAGGCGTACTGGCGCTCGGCGCCAGCGCCGACGCCAAGACACTGCGCTGGGCCTTTCAGGGCCAGCTTGGCGCGCTCGATCCCTATACGCTGAACGAGACCTTCACGCTCGGCCAGCTCGGCAACGTCTACGAAGGCCTTACCCGCCGCGGCAAGGATCTGGCGATCGAGCCGGCACTTGCCGAAAGCTGGGAGATCGTCGAGCCGACGCGCTGGCGCTTCAAGCTTCGCGAGGGCGTGAAGTTCGCCAACGGCAATGACTTCAACGCCGACGACGTCGTCTTCTCGGTGAACCGCGTCCTGTCGCAGAACTCCGACCTGAAGACCCGCCTGCCGGGCGACGTCAAGGTCGAGAAGGTCGACGACTACACGGTGGACTTCGTGCTCTCCACGCCCAATCCCATTCTGCACTACGAGTGGGACACCTGGTACATCATGGACAAGGAGTGGGCCGAAGAGGTCGGGCTGGAGAACGTCGTCTCTGCCTCGGACACCGCCTCGAGCAAGGCCGCCTTCATGTCGAACGGCACCGGGCCCTACGTGATCGAGAGCCACGAGCCGGGCGTCCGGACCGTGTTCAAGCCGAACCCGGGCTGGTGGGACGAGATCGAGGGCAACATCGACGAGGTGATCTTCACCCCGATCGCCCAGGATGCCACCCGCGTTGCCGCGCTGCTGTCGGGCGAGGTCGATCTCGTCGATCCGGTTCCCGTGCAGGATATCGACCGGGTGAACGCCAGCGACAACGCCGAAGCCCTGACCGGTCCTGAGCTCAGGACCATCTTCCTCGGCTTCAACACCATCCGGGACGAACTGCCGACCTCGGACGTCAAGGGCAAGAACCCCTTCCACGATCCGAACGTCCGCAAGGCCTTCTACCAGGCCCTCGACATGGACGCGATCCATCAGAAGGTGATGCGCGGCCTGTCGGCGAACTCGGCACTGCTGATCTCGCCGCTGCTCTATGACCGCTCGGACGAGTTCTCGCGCCACCCCTATGACCCGGAGGCGGCCAAGAAGCTTCTGGCCGACGCCGGCTATCCGGACGGCTTCACGGTCGGCATGGACTGCCCGAACGACCGCTACGTCAACGACGAGGCGATCTGCCAGGCGGCTGCGGCGATGCTCGCCCGCATCGGCGTCAAGGTCGACCTCAACGCCCAGACCAAGTCGAAGTATTTCGGCAAGGTGCTGGCGACCGGCGGCTACGACACCGACTTCTACCTGCTCGGCTGGACCCCCGGCTCGTTCGACTCCTGGAACGTCATCACCAACCTCGCCGGCTGCCGCGACGAGACCGGCAAGGGCGGTCCGTTCAACCTCGGCGGCTGGTGCAACGAGAAGGTCGACGCGCTCGCCACCGAGATCCTTGGTGAGAACGATCCGGCCAAGCGCGACCAGCTGATCCACGACGCCTACACGATCATGCACGAGGAGGTGTCGCACATCCCGCTGCACCAGCAGTCGCTCGCCTGGGGCAAGTCGAAGAAGCTCGACCTCACCCAGCGCGCCGACAATCAGGTGCTGTTCAAGTG
>JAEYRQ010000437.1 GCA_023435545.1 Pseudomonadota bacterium
TGCCGGCCGTCGCGGCGCTCTAGCGCCGCCCACTTGCCCGACTTTCCAATCCGGCGCATCCTGACTGGTATGATGACTAAGGAGGCACCAAAGCGGCGGCGCAAGCTGTCCGACCAGGTGCAGGAACGCCTGCTGGAGCTGATCCAGTCGAGCGCGATGGCGCCCGGCGACGAACTGCCGTCGGAGCGCGAACTGATGCAGGCGTTCAACGTCGGGCGACCGGCGGTGCGCGAGGCGATGCAGAGCCTGCAGAGCCGCGGCCTCTTGGAAATTCGCCACGGCGGGCGGGCGCGCATCGCCGAGCCGTCGATCGGGCGGATGGTCGAGCAGATGGGTGAGACGATGCGCCATCTCCTCACCCACTCGCCGGCGACTCTGGAGCATCTCAAGGAGGCGCGGGCGACCTTCGAACTGGAGATGGTGCGGCTTGCCGCCCGGCGGCGATCGGAAGCGGATCTGGCCCGACTTGGGCGCATTCTCGAGTCTGCGGAAGCGGCCCGCGCCGACCCGCCGCGCTTCATCGAATATGACGGTCTGCTGCATCGCGAAATCGCGGCGATGAGCGGCAATCCGATCTTCGCCGCCCTGTCGGAGGCGCTGTTCGGATGGCTGTCGCATTTCCATGTGGACATGGTGCGGGTGCCCGGCGCTGAACAACTGACCCTCGATGAGCACCGTCAGATCGTCGGGGCGATCGCCGCGCGTGATCCCGAGAAGGCCGCGCGGGCGATGCTTGACCATCTGAACCGCGCCAACGCCCTGTATCAGCGCGCCTTTCTCGAGGTGCGCGGGTAGCTCCGCACCGCTACGGGCTATCCTTGCGGCACAGGGTATGGTGGTATAATCTGATCATAATAACGTATACGCCCCGGCCCGATCCGGGGCGATGTCGAGGGAGACGCCGGGAATGCCGTTCGAAACGATGCGGGAGATGGCCCGCACGCGGTCGCTGAAGGTCGGCCATTTCGTCGTGGAGTTCGCCACGCCCGGTATCGGCTATGTGCTGAAGAACGCCGGCTGCGACTTCGTGCTGTTCGACACCGAGCACTCCGGCTTCCACACCGAGACGATCAAGACGGCGCTGCGCTTCTTCGAGGCGGCGCGGGTTCCGGCGATCGTCCGGGTCCCTTCGAAGGAGTACCACCACATCGCCCGCGCGCTCGACATGGGCGCCGAGGGGCTGATGGTGCCGATGGTCAACGACGCCGCCGAGTGCCGGGCCATCCTCGACTGCATGAAATATACGCCGAAGGGCAAGCGTGGCGTCGCCCTTTCGGTGGCGCATGATCGCTATACGGGCGGGGCGGTGATGGAGAAGCTCGCCGCAGCGAACGACCGCACGGTGCTGTTCGCGCAGATCGAGACGGCGGAGGGTGTCGAGAACGTCGAGGAGATCGCCGCGACCGACGGGGTGGATTGCGTCTGGGTCGGGCACTTCGATCTGTCCTGTTCGCTCGGGATCCCCGGCCACTTCGACCATCCGAAATTCAAGGATGCGATCGCCAGGACGATCGCTGCGGGCCGCAAGCACGGCAAGGCCGTCGGCCGCCTCGTGCCCGACACCGGAACCGGCATCTCGCTGTTCAAGGAAGGCTTCGACTTCGTCTGCTACTCCGGCGACGTCTGGGTGCTGCAGCAGGCGCTCACCGCAGCCGTGAACGAAATCCGCGAGGGCTGCGGCAAGGGCAAGGCCGGGGCCGCCGCGAAGGCGGCGCCCAAGTCGGCCGCGAAGGCCGCGAAGGCAGCGAAATCGGCGAAGCCCGCGCCCGCCAAGACCAAGACCGCGGCGAAAGCTGCATCCGCGGCGAAGACCGGTCCTGCGCAGAAATCCGTGAAGACCTCGGCGCCGGCCAAATCCGTCAAGGCGTCCGCCGCGCCGAAACGCAAGGGCGCCGGCAAGGGCGCGGCGAAGAAGCGCGGGTGAGGGGGGCGCGATGGAACCCTTCCGCGTCGCTCTGTCGGGAGATTTCCGGAAAGCTGACGGCAGCCCGACCTATCCGAGCTTCGACCTGACGCCGCTGACCTTCCATCCCGGCATCGAGACGGTCTGGGTCGATCCGGTCGACGGCATCATCCCGGCGGCAGGGCTTGAGGGCTGCCACGCACTGATCCTGCTGATGCCGCGATTCGCGCGCCAGTCGGTGCCGGAGGGGAACACGCTCGCGGTCGTCGCCCGCTTCGGCGTCGGCTACGACAATGTCGATCTCGCCGCCTGCGACGACAACGGCATCGCCGCGGTGATCACGCCGGACGGCGTCCGGCGTCCGGTCGCGGTCTCGGTCATCACCTACATCCTCGCCCTGTCGCAGAAGCTGATGGTCAAGGACCGGATCTGCCGGGAAGGGCCGGACGGCTGGGCGAAGCGCTCCGACCACATGGGCGAGGGGCTTGTCGGCAAGACGCTCGGCCAGCTCGGCCTCGGCAATATCGGTGCGGAAGTCTGCCGGCTGGCGAAGCCGTTCGACCTGAAGCTGATCGCGCATGACCCATACGCCAATGAGACGCTGGCACGCGAGCTGGGGGTCGAACTCGTCTCCGAGGAAGAGGTGTTCCGGCGCTCGGACTTTCTGTCCGTCTCAATTCCGCTGTCGGAGGCAACCCGCGGCTTCGTCAACGAGGTCCGGCTGAAGCTGATGAACCCGACCGCCTACCTGATCAACACCGCGCGCGGCCCCGTCGTCGACCAGAAGGCGCTCTACCGGGCGCTCACCGACGGCACGATCGCCGGCGCTGGCCTCGACGTGTTCGAGATCGAGCCGGCCCCCGCCGACGAGCCGATCCTGAAGCTCGACAACGTCATCGTCACACCGCACTCGCTGTGCTGGACTGACGAGTGTTTCGCCGGAAACGGCGCCGCAGACGTCGCGGCCGTGCTGGCGGTGATGAAGGGCGAGACGCCGCGCGGCATTGTCAACCGAGGCGTCGTCGACACCCCCACCTGGAAGGACCGGCTCGCCGACTTCGGGAGGCGCTTCGGATAGCCACGGGTCTTGAAGTCTCGAAAACGACCGGACCGCGATGCACGGCCGGAACAAACGGGAGGATCGACTTATGGACAGACGCAAATTCCTCGTATCGGCCTCTGCGCTCGCCGGCGTATCGGCGTTCGGCCTGCCGAGAAGGGCCAATGCGGAAGCGGCAAAGACGGCGGTCGAGGCCGCCAAGCAATATGCCGGAACCGAGATCAGCATCGTCTGGGAGGCGGGACTTCAGTCGCTTGACCCGCTGAACTTCTCCGGTCCGCTCTGGGAAAAGGAGACCGGCATCAAGGTGAAGGTCATCGAGGTGCCGGTGGCCGAGATGTTCACCAAGATCCTGCAGGAGCACAGGGCCGGGACAGGCGCATACGACGCGCTCAACGTCATCCCGTCCTGGATGCCGGACCTGGTGCGCGCCGGCGCGCTCGAGGATCTCGACCCCTACGTCGACAAGTACGGCTACCGCGACGAACTCCAGTCGATCGCGCCGGTCTATCGCGACAACCAGATGATGGTCGACGGCAAGATCTACGGGTTCCCCGACGACGGCGACGTGCTGATCCTCTACTACCGCAAGGACATCCTCGGCGATCCGGCGATCCAGGCGGCCTACAAGGAGAAGTACGGCACCGACCTGCCGATGCCGCCGAAGACCTGGGAGGAGTTCGGCCAGGTCGGATCGCTGATCACCGAGGTGACCGGCGGCAAGCCCTACGGAGCCGCCTTCTTCCGCGAGTCGGCCTACGGCAACTTCATGTTCCAGGAGCGCTTCCGCGCCGAGGGCGGCAAGTTCTTCGACGAAGAGACGATGAAGGCGACGATCAACACGCCGGAAGGCGTCAAGGTCCTCAATGACTGGCTGGCAGAAAACAAGTGGATGCCGCCGGGCGTGGAGACCTGGGGCTTCGTCGAGAATCTCGCTGCATTCCTGCAGGGCGATACGGCCATGACGATCTCCTGGCCTCCGTATGGCCGCTGGGCGGCGGGATATGGCACCGACGAGGAGGCGCTCTCCTGGGTGCCGAAGTCGCAGGTGGCAGGCAAGGTCGGCTACGCGCTTACGCCCGGCGGGCATCCGCAGCTAGCCGCGGGCTTCGCGCTGTCGATCTCCTCGTCGTCGCGCCAGAAAGATCCGGCCTATCTGTTCATCCAGTGGCTGAATTCAGCCGAGATCAGCATGCAGCGGGTGCAGCTTCCCTACGCACTGCGCGATCCGTTCCGCGACAACCACTTCGCTTCCGAGGAATACAAGGCACTGTGGCCGGAGGCGGGCGAGTATCTCGCGGCGCTGGAGGCCGGCGCTGTCAGCGGCCTGCTCGATCTCTCGGTGATCCAGACCGACCGCTACGAGGAAGGCCTCAGGCAGGCGATCTCGCGGCTGTGGGGCGGCGATGATCCGCAGACGATTCTCAACGAAACCGCGGCTTCCTGGGACCAGATCACCGAGCGGATCGGTGTCGACAAGCAGCGCGAGGCCTACAAGGCCTGGGCCTCCAAGCCGAACGCATACCCGTCGTGACCTCGGCGAACTCGGTTGGCCGCTCGCCTTGTGCGGGTGGCCGACCGCCTTTGTTGCGGAGTCGGACAGCAGGCAGGTGACCGGGTGACGACGCGATGAGCGCTTCGGCAGTCGACAGCTCGGTCGGTGTGCGGACCAGCCGGTTCGCCGACCGCAACTTCAAGTACCTGATGATCACGCCGGCGGTGCTGGTGATCCTGCTGATCGGGCTTTTCCCGGTCGTCTACACGCTGATCATCAGCATGCAGAACCTGACGATGATGGACGAGGACACCTCGTTCCACGGCTTGATCCACTATCGCGACGTGCTCACCGACCTGCGCTTCTGGCAGGCGCTCGCGCATACGATGATCTTCGTGGCGGTGGCGCTGCCGCTGGAACTGATTCTGGGGCTGGCGCTCGCCTATCTGTTCCTGGAGCGGATGCCCGGACGCCAGATCTTCGTCGCGCTGCTGGTGCTGCCGGTGGTCACCTCGCCGATCATTGCGGGTGCCACGTGGCGGCTCCTGTTCGACAACCGGTTCGGGCCGATCAACCAAATGCTTGGCTGGATCGCGGGCGAGCCGGTGACGATCCTGTGGACGGTTGACCCCAACTTCGTCTACCCGGCGATCTTGATCGCCGAGGTGTGGCAGTGGACGCCGTTCATGTTCCTGCTGCTGTTTGCCGCGCTCTCCAATGTCGACCAGAGCCAGCTCGAGGCCGCCGAACTCGACGGCGCCGGGTTCTGGCGGCAGTTCCGGCTGATCGTGCTGCCGGCAATCTGGCCGGTGATGGCGATCGCGGTGCTGATCCGGGGACTCGACCTGTTCCGGCTGTTCGATGTGGTCTGGGCGCTGACCCGCGGCGGGCCGGGAACGCGAACCGAGACCATCTCGATCTACGCCTACGTCAAGGGCTTCCAGCAGTTCGAGACGAGCTACACCGCCGCGATGGCTTTCATGGTGATCGTCATCCTGGCGGTGTCGGTGACGCTGGTGCTCAGGCGCATGGAGATCGACCGATGATCAGGGCCGACAGAGGGGGAGGTCTGGCGCTGCGCTACGTGGTAGCGATCGCCGTCACCATCGTCTTCCTGTTCCCGGTCTACTGGCTGGCAATCATCTCCTTCAAGACGCCAGACGAGATCTTCGCCTATCCGCCGGTCTGGTGGCCGGAGGCGATCCAGTGGGCGAATTACGCGGTGCTGTTCAAGGACGGCGACGCGGTGACGGTCTGGAACAGCCTGGTCATCGCGTCGGTCTCCACCATTTGCGCGATGATCCTCGGCACCATGTGCGCCTATTCGATCGCGCGGTTCAGAACCGGCGGCAACCTGTTCTCCGACTGGGTGCTGTCGAACCGGATGATCCCGCCGATCGTCATCGTGTTCCCGGTGTTCCTGCTCTACGTGCGGCTCGGCTGGGTCGACACCTATGTCGGGCTGATCGTGCTCTACACCGCCTTCAACCTGCCCTACGTGATCTGGATGATGCGGGGCTACATCCAGGACATCCCACTGGAGCTCGAGGAATCGGCGCTGGTCGACGGCTGCACGCGCTGGCAGGTGTTCCGCAAGGTGGTCTGGCCGATGGCGCGCGGCGGGCTGTTCGCCACCGCCGTATTCACCTTCGTCTTCGCCTGGAACGAGTTCATCTTCGCGCTGGTGCTGCCGCGGTCGAACGTGACGACCTTTCCGGTGCAGGTCACCCATTACTTCGGCGGCCAGTCGAACTTCTGGGCGAAGATCGCCGCTATGAGCATGCTGGGCACGGTCCCGATCTTCATTGCGGTGGCGCTCCTGCAGCGCTTCCTGGTGCGCGGCATCTCGCTCGGTGCGGTCAAGGGATAAGGGGCAACGATGGCGCGACTGGAAATCCGCGACCTCAGAAAGAACTACGGCAAGGTGGAGGCGCTGAAGGGGATCGACCTCGACATCGCCGAGGGCGAGTTCTGCGTCTTCGTCGGCCCATCGGGCTGCGGCAAGTCCACGCTGCTCAGGACCATTGCCGGGCTCGAGGACATCACCGGCGGCACGATCCGCATC
>JAEYRQ010000213.1 GCA_023435545.1 Pseudomonadota bacterium
CGGGCGATGTCAACGAGGATCGGCGGGAACGGCTTACCCAGCAGGCCTCAGACGATCCGGAGACACGGGCACCTATCTGGTGTCGGTGGCACCGCTCACGCCGCTCTTCGACATCCGACCGGTGGTGGGGATCCTGGTGCCGGAACAACACTTCGTTGGGGCGATCAACAGAACGACGCAGCAGGTTCTCGTGCTGACGGCGGTGATCATGATGGCCGCCATTCTGGCGACGATGCTGCTGGCGCGGCTGCTCAGCCGGCCCCTGCGCCTGATCGCGGAAGAGGCGCGGCGTATCAGCGAGTTCGACCTGGAGGGCGACTTCAGGCTCGAGTCGCGGATCATCGAGGTCCGTGATCTTGCCGGTGCCGTCGCGAACATGAAGAACAGCCTGTACAGCTTCGGCGCCTATGTCCCGAGGGACCTGGTCCGTTCGATCGTCTCGACGGGAACTTCGGTGAAGGTCGGCGGGACGATGCGCGAACTGTCGATCCTGTTCTCCGACATCGAGGGCTTCACTCGCAAGACCGAGGGATGCGCGCCCGAGTCGGTGATGCGCGACCTGTCGGGCTACTTCGAGACGATGGAGGCCGCCATCTCGGCCCACCACGGCACCGTCGACAAGTATATCGGCGACGCCCATCATGGCGATCTGGAATGCGCCAGCCGAAGATCCCCAACACATCGAGCACGCCTGCCGGGCGGCCCTCGCCTGTCGGGCCGCCGAAGCGCGGCTCAATGCCAAGGCCAGTGATTCACTGCTGGCTCCGACCCGGACGCGCTTCGGACTTCATGTCGACGACGTCATCGTCGGCAATGTCGGCTCCGCAAGCCGCCTGCAATACACCGCCCTGGGCGGCGCGGTGAATCTGGCCTCGCGCATCGAGGTGCTCAACAAGGTCTATGGAACGAGCATCCTGATCACTCAGAACGTCTTCGAGCGCACGAGCGGCCTCTTCGTGTTCCGCGCGGTCGATCGCGTCGCTCCGGCCGGCACGACCGTCCCGATCATCATCCATGAACTCGTGGGCGAAGCCGGCGCGGACGCACAGTTCCCTGTAGATGATGCGGTGCTGCGGGAGATCGAGAGCTGGACTGCTTTCTATCAGCTTTATCGCGAGCGCGAATGGGCGGCGGCCCTGGCGGCGCTGGAAGAGCTGCGTGGAAACGCGACACCCCGACGCTTGGTCGCCCTGTACGAGGATCGGTGTGCCCGCTTCATCGCGCATCCGCCCGGCGATGACTGGGACGGCGTCGAGATTTACGAAAGCAAGTAGCCGAGTTCACTTCCGGCGCGCGAGCCACCGGTGGCCTTTTTTGCATTGCACCATCCGGCGCGGCGCGCAAACTAGGCGCATGAGCCGAGCCGCCCTCCGCATCCTGATCCTCGACGAGAACCGCATCCGGGCGGCCGTCATCGAGCAGGGTCTGCGAGAATCCGGATACTGCGAGGTCACCGTCGTCCACGACATCACAGGCGTCGCCCGGCACATCTCGCAGATCGAGCCCGACGTCATTGTCATCGATCTGGAGAACCCGAACCGCGACGTGCTCGAAAGCATGTTCCAGCTCAGCCGCGCCGTGCGACGGCCTATCGCCATGTTCGTCGACCGCTCCGACGAGGGTTCGATCGAGGCGGCGGTCGAGGCGGGAGTGTCCGCCTATGTCGTCGACGGCCTGCGCAAGGAGCGGGTCAAGCCGATCGTCGAGATGGCGATCAGCCGCTTCAACGCCTTCTCGAGGATGGCACGCGAGCTCGAGGAGGCCCGCAGCGAACTGGAGAACCGACGGCTGGTCGAACGCGCCAAAGGCATCCTGATGAAGTCGCGCGGCCTGTCCGAGGAGGATGCCTACGCGCTCCTGCGCAGGACGGCGATGAACCAGAACCGCAAGCTCGCCGAGATCGCCCAGAGCCTGATCACCACCGCCGGCCTGCTTGCCCCGGGAGACGAGACATGAGTGCGGGCTACCGCGTCACGGCCGGATTCCTGCCGCTCCTGGACAGCGCGCTTCTCATCGCCGTGCGTGCCAAGGGCTTCGCCGGCGAGGAGGGGATCGAACTGGTGCTGGTGCGAGAGAACTCCTGGGCGAGCATCCGCGACCGCCTGGCCGTGGGGCATTTCGATGCCGCGCACATGCTCGCCCCGATGCCGATCGCGTTCAATCTCGGCCTCGCCCCGCTGGCCGCGCGCACGATCGCGCCGATGGCGCTCGGCCTCGGTGGCAATGCGGTAACGGTCTCGCGCGAACTCTGGGCGGCGATGGAGGCGAACGGAGCCGCGCCCGGGCTCGATCCCGCATCGGCCGGCGCGGCGCTTCGCCGGGCCATCACGGCACGCGGCATCGGACGGCCACGACTGGCCGTCGTCCACCCCCATTCCGGCCACAACTACGAAGTGCGCTACTGGCTCGCCGCCAGCGGCATCGATCCCGAAAGGGACGTCGAGATCGTCATCGTTCCGCCGCCGCTGATGGCGGACGCGCTGGCGGCCGGGCGCATCGAGGGCTATTGCGTCGGCGAGCCCTGGAACACCGCGGCCGCGGTCTCGGGCGTCGGCCGGATTGTCACGACCAAGTCGATGATCTGGCGGTCGAGCCCTGAGAAGGTGCTCGGTGTCTCGGCGGACTGGGCAGAGGCGCACCCCGAAGCGCTGGGCAGCCTGCTGCGCGCCCTCTATCGCGCTGCCGAATGGTGCGGGCAGGCCGCCAACCACGGGGAACTTGCGGACCTGCTCTCGCGACCAGACCACATCGGTTGCCCCGCCGATTGGCTGATGCCCGCGCTGTCGGGACGGATAATGACCGGAGACGGCGCCACGGTCGCGGTCGAGGACTTCTTCGTCCCGCAGGCGAAGGCCGCCACCTTTCCTTGGAAAAGTCATGCGCTGTGGTTCTACAGCCAGATGGTGCGGTGGGGCCAGGTCAACGCCGACCCGACCAACGAGAGTATCGCTCGCGACAGCTACCGGCCGGACCTCTACCGCTCCGCATTGCGCCCGCTGGGTGCCGCCTTGCCGGGCGCGAACGCCAAGGTCGAGGGCGCATTGACGACGGCGACACCCGTCGGAAGCGAGGGCGCGAGCCTGCTGCTCGGCCCGGACGGCTTCTTCGACGGCAAGATCTTCGACCCCGAGCGGATCGCGGAGTACCTGTCCCGCTGAGGCCGGTCAGGGGCCGGCTGCGGCCGCCCGCTTTCGACGCAATGCACACGGCTTGTGCGATGCAGCATGTGCATCTGACCACCATTTGGTCAGGCGATGGACCCGGCGGGAGCGGCCAGTTCCGGGTAATCAACTGACATTATTGAGGAACTCCCGCCTCTCAACCTTTGGCACGGCTCCTGCAGGTATTCCGACAAGCCCGATGCCGGGCCACGAGACACAGCGTCCAAGGACGGGCGCTCCAGGCAAAGCCGCCGTTCAGGTCGGG
>JAEYRQ010000232.1 GCA_023435545.1 Pseudomonadota bacterium
GGCCAGTCCGCCGGCCCCGTCGATGAGGAAGCACGGCTCGGGCAGCCCCTGCGCCACCACGGCGTAGTCGGCGACGGGATCGGCCAGGATGTCGGCACCTCCGGCATTGGCGGACCCGCCGCCCACATCCGGATTGCGGCTCAGCACGATCACGGCTCCCACGACCAGGAACGCGACGAGCGCCACCGCCCCGTGGATGCCGCCGGCCGCCCACACGACGAGGAACGCACCGGCCGCCGCGCATAGGGCGGCCTGTGAGCCGCGGACGCGCCGCGCCAGTGCATGCCGTGCCGATCGGTCGATGTAGTTTCGCACTGTCGCGGCCACTGGCTCCGATTGGCGCGGCTGTCTTCGCCTCGTTTAATCCCGGCCATCGCCGCCGCCAACCCGTATCGAGGCGGGATGTGTGTCGACTTCCGCGGTTTCAGGTTACTGTCGGCGGCTGTTGCTTCAGCAAGGATACGCTCGCAATGGCAAGATCCAGGAAGTCCAAGGACCCGTCGAATGTGTTGGATTTTTCCCTCGATGACCGGGAACTCCCGGCCTGGATCGAGGAGGCTGCCATGCGGTCGGGCGGATTTCCCTATGCCGAGCGGATGGGGCGGAAGGATTACGATCGCGACCTCCGGCTGCTGCAGATCGAACTGCTCAAGTACCAGGCCCACGCGCGCGATGCCGGCGAGCGGCTGGTGGTGGTGTTCGAGGGCCGCGACGCGGCCGGCAAGGGCGGAACCATCACCCGCTTCACCCAGCATCTCAATCCCCGCCACGCCTATGTGGTCGCGCTGGCAAAGCCCACGGAAACCGAACGCGGCGAGTGGTACTTCCAGCGCTATGTCCGCAACCTGCCGCCCAAAGGCGACATCGCGCTGTTCGATCGCTCCTGGTACAACCGGGCCGGCGTCGAGCGGGTGATGGGGTTCTGCACGCCGGATCAGACCGAGCATTTCCTTCGCACCGTCGGCGAATTCGAGAGGATGCTGGTCGAGGACGGGATCAAGCTCATCAAGATCTGGCTCAATATCGGCAGGGAAATGCAGATCAAGCGGTTCCACGCCCGGCGCCACGATCCGCTGAAGCAGTGGAAGCTTTCGGACATCGACCTTGCGGCGATCGAGAAGTTCGATTCTTACACCATCGCCCGTGACGAAATGCTGACACGCACCCACACCACCCATGCGCCCTGGATGGTGATCCGGGCCAACGACAAGATGCGCACCCGCCTCAATGCGATGCGGGCGGTGCTGGTGGAGTGCGACTATCCGAACAAGGACGAGCGGGCGGTCGGCGTGCCCGACCCCAAGATCGTCGTTCCGGCACCCGCTTTCCTGCTCGACAGGGGCGACTGAACCACAGGACCTCCACCGATGAAGTCACCCTTCGACGCCGAAGCTCATGTCGACCACATGAGCGGCATCCTCGAGATCGAGATCGCACCTGAATGGCGGCCGGGCGTCGTCGCCGCGATTGCCGCGACCGCAGCGGCGGCCGAACTGGTCACGGAGTTCCCGCTTGGCGACGATGTCGAACCGGCGCCGGTGTTCCGAGCCTGACGGCGATGGAAACGGGTTGGCTTTATCGCAGTGCCGCTGAAATCGCGCGCGCCGTCCGCGCCGGAGAGATCAGCGCCCGGCGGATGGCGGAACTCTCGCTTGACGCGATATCGCGTCGCGATCCCGGGCTCGGCGCCTTCACCGACCTCACCGCCGACCGGGCGCTGGCGGAGGCGGTGGCGGTGGACGCCGCGCTCGCGCGCGGCCAGTCGCTGCCGCTCGCCGGCGTACCTTACGCAGTCAAGAACCTCTACGACCTCGAGGGGATCGTCACGCGGGCTGGATCGAGGATCAATCGCGACAATCCCCCCGCCGCGAAGGACGCAACCCTGGTCACCCGCATGCGGGCCGCAGGCGCGCTGTGCATGGGCGCGCTCAACATGGGCGAATACGCGTACGACTTCACCGGCGAGAACGCGCATGACGGCCCGTCCCGCAATCCGCACGATCCATCCCGGATGACCGGCGGCTCGTCCGGCGGCTCCGGCGCGGCGGCGGCCGCAGGCATGGTGGCGGTCACACTCGGCTCCGACACCAACGGGTCTATCCGGGTGCCGGCCTCGTTCTGCGGCCTGTTTGGGCTGAAGCCGACCTTCGGCAGGCTGTCGCGCGCGGGAACCTTCCCGTTCTGCGCCAGCCTCGACCATCTCGGGCCGCTGGCCCGTTCGACCACCGATCTGGCGCTGGTCTTCGATGCCCTGCAAGGCGAGGATTCCGACGATCCTGCCCAGACGTCGATGCCGTTCCTGCCGACCGCCGCCGATCTCGACAGAGGCATCGAGGGAATGCGCATCGGGATTGCCGGCGGCTACTTCCGCGACCGCGCCCAGTCCGAGGCGCCGGCGGCGGTGGAAACGGTCGCGCGCGCGCTCGGAACCGACCGCGAGATCACCGTCCCCGAGGCCGCCCGCGCCCGCGCCGCCGCATATGTCATCACCACGTCGGAGGCCTCCGCACTGCACGCTGGACGCATCCGCACCCGGGCCGCCGACTACGACCCCGCCACCCGCGACCGCTTCATCTCCGGGATGATGGTGCCGGCGGCGTGGTATCTTGCCGCGCAGAGGTTCCGGTCCTGGTTCCGCGCCGAAATGGCGCAGCTCTTCGACACCGCCGACGCCATCATCGCCCCGGCGACGCCGTTTCATGCGCTGGAGATCGGCACGAACACGATCATGCTCGGCGACGTCGAGGTGCCGGCGCGGCCCAATATCGGCATCTACACCCAGCCCTTCAGCTTCATCGGCCTGCCGGCCGTGGCGGTGCCGGTCTGGCTGCCGGGCGCCGATCTGCCGATCGGTGTGCAGGTCGTTGCGGCGCCGTGGCGGGAGGACATCGTCCTGCGGATCGCGCATTATCTGGAGAGCCGGGGGATCGCAGAGGCGCCGGTCGCCGGGACGCGGGGCTGAGCCTTCCGGCTCTGGCCTATTGCCCGAAGCGGACATGCTCGCCGGAAGAGGATCCGATGGCCAAGGAGATCGAGCGCAAATTTCTGGTCGCCGACAATCGCTGGCGGGGACAGGTCGTTTCCGAACTCGAGATCCGGCAGTTCTACATCGCCAGCACCGACCGGGCCTCGGTGCGGGTGCGCATGGTCGATGGAACGGAGGCGCTCTTGACCATCAAGTCGGCCGTTTCGGGCATGGTGCGCGACGAGTACGAGTACCCGATCCCTGTCGCCGATGCCGGCGAGATGGAAGCCCTTAGAACGGGAGAGGTTATCCAGAAAGTGCGCTTCCGGTTGGCCTGCGACGAAGGCGACCTGACGGTGGACGTCTTCGCCGGCGCCAATACCGGGCTGGTGATCGCTGAGATCGAGTTGGCTTCCGACGCGACGGACCCCGCGCTGCCGGACTGGCTCGGGCGCGAGGTGACCGGCGACCGCCGCTTCTACAACGCCGATCTGGCGGCGCGGCCGTTCTCCGACTGGCCGGCGGAGGACCGGACCGCAATAGCCCCCTGACGGTATTACCGGCGCTTGCGGTCCTTGTCCGGATCGCCGGTCGGGCTGTCCTCATGCCCCGGCGAGACCACGGCCGGCGGGTCGCTGGCAGGAAAGGTCTCCTCCAGGCCTTCGTCGAGCAGCTTGTCGAGATGCTCCGCCTGCGTCTCGCCGCCGGGCCGGCGTGGCGATTCGGCGGGCTTCCTGGGTGATCGGCTCATCACGTTCTCCTTGTCATCCTCTACGGTCCGCTCAAGCCGGGCTCAGATCGGTAGCGGCCCCTCGGCCTTGACTTCCTCCATCACCGCGTAGGTGTGGGTCTCGCGTACGCCCGGCATCGCCAGCAGAACGTCGGCGAGGAAACGGCGGTAGGCGGACATGTCCGCCACCCGCGACTTGACCAGATAGTCAAACCCTCCGGCGACCATATGGCACTCCATCACCTCCGGCGCCCGCCGCACAGCCGCAGCGAAGGCGTCGAACACGTCAGGCGTCGTGCGGTCCAGCTTGACCTCGACGAACACCAGGAGTCCACGCCCGAGCTGCCGCGGGTCGAGCCGTGCTCCATAACCGAGGATGAAGCCCTCCCGGGTGAGACGCTTGACCCGCTCAGCGGTCGCCGTCGGCGACAGGCCGACACGATCGGCCAGCTCGAGGTTTGTGATCCGCCCCTCGATTTGCAGGACCGAGAGGATGCGGCGGTCGATTCGATCGACCGGCAGAGAATCACTGGTGGATCCAAATCTCTCCATTAAATTCTCCAAATAGTTGGGCAATATCGGTGATATCCACGATCATCTAGCTGTTAGGATGCGGAAAGTCCAATCCCGGAGGTCATCGTGTCGGCAGCCGCCTCTCCCCCTCGTCCCCGCAGCCCCGAGCCTTTGAGCTCGCCGGCGCCGTTCTCCGCCGCCTATGCGCCGGATGACGGCCCACTGGTGCGGCGGCTGCTTGCCGACACGCGCCTAGCGCCGGATGCCGAGGATCGCATCGACGAGACCGGCCGCGCGCTGATTGAGGGCATCCGCGCCCGGTCCGGCGGGCTCGGGGGCGTGGAGGATTTCCTGCGCGAATACGGCCTGTCCACCCGCGAAGGCCTGGCGCTTATGGTGCTTGCCGAGGCGCTGCTCAGGGTGCCCGACGCGGAAACGGCGGACCGGCTGATCGAGGACAAGCTCGGCGCCGGCGACTGGGCCTCGCACGAGGGCCACAGCGACACTTGGCTGGTCTCCGCCTCCACCTGGGCGCTCGGCCTGTCGAGCCGCATCGTCCTGCCGGGCGAGACGCCGGAGGGCATCATCGCCGGGCTGATCAAGCGGCTCGGCCTTCCGGCCGTCAGGACCGCGACCCGCAGGGCGACGCGCGTCCTGGGTCACCAGTTCGTGCTCGGCGAGACGATCGGCGCCGCGCTGTCGCGGGCCCGCTCCGCGGAGAGCCGGGGCGTGCGGCATTCCTTCGACATGTTGGGTGAAGGCGCCCGCACGGCCGAGGACGCCGAGCGCTACCTCGCATCGTATTCCGATGCGATCGGCGCGATCGGCCGCAAGGCGGGCAACCGGCCGCTGCCGGAGCGGCCAGGGATCTCGGTCAAGCTCTCGGCGCTGCATCCTCGCTACGAAGCGGTGAACCGCGACCAGGTGATGATCCAACTCGTCCCTCGCCTGATCGAGCTGGCTCGGCTGGCGAAAGGCTTCGACCTCAACCTGACTGTCGACGCCGAGGAGGCCGACCGGCTCGAGCTCTCGCTCGACGTGTTCGCCGCCGCGCTGGCCGATGCCTCGCTCGCCGGCTGGGACGGGTTCGGCCTCGCTGTCCAGGCCTACCAGAAGCGCGCGCCGCAGGTGATCGAATG
>JAEYRQ010000282.1 GCA_023435545.1 Pseudomonadota bacterium
GGCATCAACCGCGCATCCGCATGAAGCACCGCCAGGTTGCGCTGATACGGGAAGGCGGACAAGAGCTCGTGCTCGAATTCGTCCGCATCCCGGAGCATCGCCAGCGCCTGGTCGGCATGGGCGGCGATCACCACCTGGTCGAAGCGCTCCCGGATGCCGCGATAATCCATCACCTCGACCTCGGCGCCGCGCCGCAGAACCGAGCGCACCGGTGTGTCGAGACGCAGATCGAGGCGCGAATCCTCCAGTACCCTTCGGACATATTCGCGGCTGCCGCCAACCACGGTGCGCCAGGGCGGACGCGCGAGCAGGCGCGTGAGGCCGTGATTACGGTAGAAGCGCAGGAAGGCGGCGACGGGATAGTGCAGCATCCGGTCCATGGGCGTCGACCAGATAGCAGCCCCCATCGGCAGCAGGTGTTCCTCGACGAAGCGGCGCGAGTAGCCCTGGAGGGCCATCGCCTCGCCCAGGCTCAGCGGCGAGTTGCACAGTGTCTCGTTGCGCGAGGCCTCGCGGAAGAACCGCAGTATCTCGGCGAGGAGCCGCCAATGATCGCGGTCGAGAAGATTGCGGGGCTGACCGAAGAAGCCGCCGAGCGAGCCGGAGTACTCGTAGCGTCCCTCGCCGGCCGAGAGCGCGAAGCTCATCCGGCTCGACGCGGTCGCCACCCCGAGATGCCGGAACAGCGCGGTGAGATTGGGATAGTTGCGCTCGTTGTAGACGATGAAGCCGGTATCGACCGGGACGACGCCGTCAGGGGTTTCCACGTCCACGGTGTTGCTGTGCCCGCCCGGAAGGCTGCCCTTCTCGTAGAGCGTCACCTCATGGGTGCGCGACAGCAGCCATGCGGCGGACAAGCCGGAGATACCGCTGCCGATCACGGCGATCTTCATTCAAGCCCCTCCCGCGCGGGACGTCCGGCGGTTCCGGACCAACGGAGCCAATACGGACGCCGGGATTGGGCGGATCACTGGCTTGGAGGAGTCGGGGCTCGCCTGTGGGATCTCCTCAGGAGCCGTAATAGTCCCGGTACCAGTCGACGAAGCGCCGGATCCCGATCTCGATCGGGGTATCCGGGTGGTACCCGACCGCGGCGGAGAGGTCCTGGACGTCGGCCGCGGTGGCGCGGACATCACCGGGCTGCATCGGCTGGTAGTCGCGCACCGCCTTGCGGCCGAGGACCTCCTCGAGCACATCGATCATCTGCTCGAGACCCACCGACCGGTCGGTTCCGATATTGTAGATCCGCCAGGGCGCGGCGGCGGTCGCGGCCTCCGGCTGATGACCGCTCCAGGCGGCATCGGCGACCGCCGGACGGTCGGCGATGCGAACCACGCCCTCGACGATGTCGTCGATGTAGGTGAAGCTGCGCTGCATCCGCCCCTCGCCGAACACGGCGATCGGCTCACCGGCGAGAATCGCCCGGGTGAACAGGAACAGCGCCATGTCCGGCCGGCCCCACGGGCCGTAGACGGTGAAGAACCTGAGGCCGGTGGTCGGCAGGTCGAACAGGTGGCTGTAGGCATGGGCCATCAGCTCGTTCGCGCGCTTCGTCGCCCCGTAGAGGCTGACCGGATGGTCGGCGGGCACGCGCTCCCGGAATGGGCTCGCCGTCACCGCCCCGTAGACCGAGCTCGACGAGGCATAGACCAGATGGCGCACGCCGTGGTGCCGGCAGCCCTCCAGCACGTTCATGAAGCCGGAGAGATTTGCCGAGACGTAGTCGTGCGGGGAGTGCAGCGAGTGCCGCACGCCGGCCTGGGCGGCGAGGTGGATCACCAGGTTCGGCTCGTGCGCCTCGAAGATCGTCGCCATCTGCTTCTGATCCGCGATATCGGTGCGGCGGAACACAAAGCGGTCGAAGGCTGCGAGCCGTTCCAGGCGCGCGGTCTTAAGGGCGGGATCATAGTAGGCGTTGAGATTGTCTATGCCGACGACGGCGCGGCCGGCCTCCAGATAGCGCAGCGCGGTGTGATAGCCGATGAAGCCGGCCGCCCCCGTCACCAGGATCGGCCGGTCGGCATAGGCCGTCGCGATGGCCTGCCCCGGCATGGTCACAGGCTCCAGTAGGCGATGCCGGTGGGCATTCGCGCCGCATCCAAGGCCGATGTCACGTCGACGAACAGGCCGCCCGGACGCAGCAAGGCGGCAAGACCGACCGCTCCCCTCTCCAGGTAGACCCGGTGCGGGACCGCCAGCACCAGCGCATCGAGATCGGCGAGATCTTCCGCGGGCGACAGCGCGAGCCCCGTCTCCCCCGCGAACCGGCTGGCATCGGCCAGCGGGTCTGCCAGCAGTGCCGCCACGCCGAAGGCTGCCAGCTCGCGTGCGATGTCGGGAACGCGGCTGTTGCGGGTGTCGGAGACATCGGATTTGAAGGTGACGCCGAGGATGCCGACACGGGCGCCGGCGAGCGGGCGGCCGTCGCGGGCGAGCCGGCGGGCGACCTCCGCGCCGATGAAGCCGCCCATGCCGTCGTTGATCCGGCGTCCCGCCAGGATCATCTGCGGATGGTGGCCGGCGGTCGCGGCCTTCGCGGCGAGCCAGTAGGGATCGACGCCGACGCAATGGCCGCCGACGAGTCCCGGACGGAACGGCAGGAAGTTCCACTTCGTGCGCGCGGCTGCGATCACGTCGGCGGTGCGGATCGACAACTGGTTGCAGATCATGGCGAGCTCGTTCATCAGCGCGATGTTGATGTCGCGCTGGGTATTCTCCAGCACCTTCGCCGCCTCCGCCACCGCGATCGAAGGCGCTCGGTGGATCCCGGCGGGGACTACCGACGCATAGGCGCGCGCGACACGCTCGAGCGTCGCCTCATCCTCACCCGCCACCACCTTGACGATCTGGGCAAGGCCGTGCTCCCGGTCGCCGGGATTGATGCGCTCCGGCGAGTAGCCGAGCGTGAAATCCCGGCTGCGTTGCAGACCTGCGGCCTCCGCGAGCAGCGGTCCGCAGACCTCCTCGGTCGCCCCGGGATAGACGGTCGATTCGAATACCACCACGGCGCCGGGCGACAGGTGCGCCCCCACGACG
>JAEYRQ010000304.1 GCA_023435545.1 Pseudomonadota bacterium
TCCCACAGCCGGTCTAGCGCGCGCAGCGTCGCGGCCGCGTCCGCCGATCCTCCGCCGATCCCGGAAGCGACCGGCAGCCGCTTGTCGAGAACGAGCCGGGCGCCGCCGCCCGCGATCCCGCCGGGCATGATTCCGCCGCCACGGGCCGCATCCTGCAAGGCGCGGGCGGCGCGCAGGACCAGATTGGTCTCGTCATTGGCGAGCTGGCCCGCGAAGGGACCACGAATCTCGAGCGTCAGCCCGTCCGCAGGCTCGGCCTCGATGGCATCGCCTGCGTTGGCGAAGACAGCGAGCGTGTCGATGAGATGATAGCCGTCGTGCCGGCGTCCGGTGACGGAGAGCGCCAGGTTGATCTTGGCCGGTGCGGCGTCTGCCGTCGGCGTCACGCGGGGCCGGTCAGCCGTCGTTGCGGCGCAGTTCGACCGCCGCTCGTCCCGGCTGGTCGGTGAGCCCGGCCTCGAGCTTCCGGCCCGCCTTCCAGTAGGCATCGCCCAGATGGTCATTGATGACCGGGTCGTTCGGCTTCAGCTCCACCGCGCGTTCGAGCTCCCGCACGGCTTCCTCGTAGCGGCCGAGCTTGTAGTAGGCCCAGCCGAGGCTGTCGACGATGTAGCCGTCGTTCGGGCGCAGCTCCACCGCGCGGGTGATCATGTCGAGCGCCACGTCCAGGTGCACCCCCTGGTCGACCCAGGAATAGCCGAGATAGTTCAGCACGTGCGGCTGCTCAGGATAGAGTTCCAGCGCGGCCTTCAGGTCGATCTCGGCCAAAGTCCAGCGCTTGGCGCGCTCGTAGCACATGCCGCGGAAGTAGTAGAGCGCCCAGTCGCGCGGCTGCGGCGTCGTGATGTTGCTGATCGCCCGAGAGTAGACCTCGGCGGCCTCCGCGAACTGCTCGCGGCCCCGCAGGATGTTGCCCAGCGCGACGATCGCCTCGGCTTCCCCCGGATTTGCCTCGATCACCTCTTCGAGCAGCGCGATCGCCTCGTCGGTGCGGTCGAGATCGTCCAGGTTGAGCGCCCGGTGGATGTCGGCGTTCACCCGGAGCGGCGACGTCTCCGGCACGGACCCGTAGACGGCCGCCGCGTTCTCGGAATCGCCGATCTTCTCGAAATAGTCGGCCAGCGACAGGATCGCCAGCGGCTGGCTGGGCGCCAGGTGCAGGGCAAGCCGCAGATACATCGCGGCGTACTCCTCGCCGTTCTCGCTGCCCAGCGCCGAACCAATACCGTAGAGCACTTCGGCGGCGCCCTCCTGCGCCGTCGTGGCAATTGGCGCCGGCGCGCGTCCGGCGGCGATCTCGGCGAGCGCGGCGGACATGATCGGATGGTTGGGGACGACCTCGAAGAACCCCGTCAGCACCTGCTGCGCCTCCTCGGCGCGACCGGTGCGGGCGAGAAAGCGCGCCCAGGCCTGGACAACCCGGATCGCCTTCTGGTCGGTCGAATAGGCCCGCTCGAACAGCTGGCCGGCCATGGCGTCGTCGCCGGCGAGCGCCGCGATCAGCCCCGAATGATACGGCTTGAAAACCTCGTACCAGTCGGGTCCGCTCAGCGACTGGATCGTCGCAAGCCCGCCCTTGGTGTCGCCGCTGCCCGCAGCCGCCCAGGCCATCAGCAGCTTGGCGGTCAGTTCCGCCAGCGGCCCGTCGCCGGCGCCCTCGAGATGGCGGCGCGCCTCGGCATACTGCCGCGAGCGCAGCGCGTCGACGGCGAGCGCCATCTTCGCCAGCCGGTGGTTGGGGTCGAGCTCGGACAGGATCTGCGCCGTGGCGAAGGCGGTGGGGTAGTCGCCGGCGACCAGCGACAGGGCGAAGCTGCGGTCGAGCAGGTTGAGATTGGTCGGATCGGCCCGCAGCGCCTCGCGGTAGAACCGCGCCGCCGCCGCCGCATCATTCATCCGGCCGGCCATCCGCCCCGCAAGATAGTTTCCGGAGAAGGTGCTGGGCTCGAAGTCGCTTCGGTTGGTCTCGGCCTCCGCGGGCCGCGGCGATACCGCCCATCCGGCAAGCACAAAGACGACGGCGAGGCCTGCCCGCGTAAGGCGGGCGGCTGCGGAAAACCGAGCTGCTGTCAATTCACTGGCCCCCTTCGGGCGGCGTTTGCCGTTCGTCGACTTCGTGACACGACATGATGGACGAAATGCGGCGGTCCCTCAACAGCTTCGATTTACCGCAGCTTCGTCTACATGTTCGGGTAATTGGGGCCGCCGCCTCCTTCCGGGACCGTCCAGTTGATGTTCTGGTTGGGGTCCTTGATGTCGCAGGTCTTGCAGTGCACGCAGTTCTGCGCGTTGATCTGGTAGCTCGGCCCGTCCGGACCTTCCGCCACCCACTCGTAGACACCGGCGGGACAGTAGCGCCACGACGGGCCGGCATAGATGTCGAGCTCCGACCGCTTCTGCAGGTCCATGTCCAGAACCTTGAGATGGACCGGCTGGTCCTCCTCGTGATTCGTGTTGGACAGGAACACCGAAGACAGGCGGTCGAAGGACAGGACTCCGTCCGGCTTCGGATACTCGATCGGCTGGCACTGCGCGGCGGGCTTCAGGGCCGCATAGTCGGGCTTGCCGTGCGACATGGTCCCGAACAGGGAGAAGCCCAGCGTGTTGGTCCACATGTCGAGGCCGCCGAGGGCGATGCCGCCGTAGAGACCGAACTTCGACCACAAGGGCTTGACGTTGCGCACCTTGTGCAGGTCGCGGCCGATCTCGGACGCCTTCAGCTCCGGCTCGTAGCCATCGAGGCGGTCGTGCGAGCGGCCCTCGGCCAGCGCCCGGCAGACATGCTCGGCCGCCAGCATCCCCGACAGCATGGCGTTGTGCGAGCCCTTGATTCGCGGGACGTTGACGAGCCCCGCCGAGCAGCCGATCAACAAGCCGCCCGGAAAGGCGAGCTCCGGGATCGACTGCCAGCCGCCCTCGGTGATGGCGCGCGAGCCGTAAGAGAGTCGCTTGCCGCCCTCGAAGACGTCGGCGACGACCGGATGGTGCTTGAAGCGCTGGAACTCCTCGAACGGGCTCAGCCACGGGTTCTCGTAGTTGAGATGCACCACGAAGCCGACCACAACCTGGTTGTCCTCGAGGTGATAGAGAAACGAACCGCCGCCGGTCCGCGAATCGAGCGGCCAGCCGAAGGTGTGCTGGACCAGGCCCGGGCGATGCTTCTCTGGCCTGACCTCCCAGAGTTCCTTGATGCCGATGCCGAACTTCGGCGGCTCGCGGCCCTTGTCGAGCTCGAATTGCCGGATCAGCGTCTTGGCGAGCGAACCGCGCGCACCTTCGGCGATCAGAACGTACTTGCCGAGCAGCGCCATGCCGCGCATGTAGCCGTCCTTGTGGTGGCCGTCGCGGGCAACGCCCATGTCGCCGGGGGCGACGCCGATCACCCGGCCCTCCCCGTCATAGAGCACCTCGGCCGCCGCGAAGCCCGGATAGACCTCGACGCCGAGTTCCTCCGCCTTGGTGGCGAGCCAGCGGCACACATTGCCGAGCGAGACGACGAAGTTGCCGTGGTTGTTCATCAGCGGCGGCATCGTGAAGTTCGGCAGTCGGATCGAGCCGGAATGCCCGAGGAACAGGAAGTGGTCTGCGGTCACGGGGGTCTTGACCGGCGTGTCCTCCTCGCGCCAGCCGGGAAGCAGCCGGTCGAGGCCGATCGGATCGATGACGGCGCCCGACAGGATATGCGCACCGACCTCGGAGCCCTTCTCCAGCACCACCACCGAGATCTCCTGCCCGGTCTCGGTCGCGATCTGCTTGAGGCGGATCGCAGCCGACAGCCCGGCAGGACCGCCCCCGACGATGACGACGTCGAACTCCATGGATTCGCGTTCGGGCAAGTCTTCGGTGTCGGCCATCTGTCTCCTCCTGCTGCCGGGCGATCGCCGCGGTTTATCCCGCATGCGGGGCCGTCGTGCAAATCCCCGGCGGCGACCCTAGAATGACATCGATGGGAGACGAATGGTGAGCGCTGCGGCAAGTGATCGCGACGAGGACCGGCGGGCGGCGCGTGCGCTGCTCGCCTGGCAGCTCGCGGCCGGCGTCGACGAGGTGATCGGCCAGGAGCCGGTGAACCGGTTCGAAGCCTCTCCGGCAGGTCGTGAGCGTCCCAACTCCCCACCGCCGCAGGCCGAAGCCGAGCCCCGTCCGCCAGCGCGATCGCCGGCCGTCGGCGAAGCGCCCGACGCCGTCATGGCGGCCAGGGCCCGCGCCAGGGAGGCGGCGACACTGGAGGAACTGCGCAACATCCTGACCGGCTTCGAGGGCTGTCCGCTGCGGTTCACGGCGAGGTCCCTGTGCTTCTCTGACG
>JAEYRQ010000472.1 GCA_023435545.1 Pseudomonadota bacterium
GTCCAGGGCCCGGTGAAGGTCTTCTCGTAGAACTCCATCCATGTTCCGCCGGGGAACAGGATGTTGAGCTCGCGCGCCGCCGCGCGCGCCGGCCCCCCGCCGAAATGCGCCAGCGCCGCGGCTCCCAGGCCGAGCTGCGCCGTCCGTGACAGCAGCCTGCGCCGAGTAAGTCGAGTTCCAGTCATCACGCAGTCCTCCCGATGACGCCAGTTCAACCGTCGTAGACTCAGTGCCCGCTCAGCCCGCTCGTCGCCGCCCCTCGGCCGGCGCGGCGGCTTGCTGCCGTTCCAGCCAGAACGGATCGCCGATGCGACTGCCGATCTCGGCTGCAGTCTCCTGCACGCGCGCGCAAATGCGCTCCACTAGGTCGCTGGTGCGCAGGTCGGGCGGATAGGACAGGCTGAAGCCGACGACCTGATCCTCGTCGGGGCTCCCGACGGCTGCGCCGGCCGCATTGAAGCCGCGGTAGGTGACGCCTTCGATCGTGGCGATACCGCGTTCGCGGACCACCGCCACCGCCGCCGCGATCTCGTCCGGCGTACTCACCTGTCCGGTTTCGCTGTAGCGGACATCCGCGGGGAACAACGATCTGACCCGCTCGGGTGAATGATGCGCGAGGATGGCCCGGCCGATGGCCGTCACGTGGCTGGGAACGCGGGTTCCCTTCGGCAGCACGAGGCGGACCGGATAAGTGCCTTGCCGTACACCGGTCACCACCACATCCGTCCCGTCGAGGACGCCGATATAGCCGGTGAGCCCGAACTCCTCGACGAGCCGCGCGACTCCCCTGTCGACGAGGTCGGGAACGTTGTGCCGCCGCTGGTAGAGATTGCCGAGCCGGAACGCCAGCACGCCTGGCGAGTAGCCGCGATGGCCGGGCGGTTGCTCCAACATTCCGGACTCCGCCATGGCTTTCATCATTCGGGAGACGGAGCTCTTGGGAAGGCCCAGTTCCTCCGCGACCGCCGACACGCCCAGCACGACGCGATCGCTCGAGAAGCATCCGAGAATCTGCAGGGCCTTCTCCAAGGAGCTCATTTGTTGCTCTATATGCAACTGATTGCTGTATATGGTAGATCTGGGACCCTTTCTGTGTCAATGCTTCTCGTAAGGGGAATTGCATAGCGCGCGACTACACGTGTTCCCGGCGGGATTGCGGCTCATCGGCAAGTCAGCGCACCCCGGCGCGCGGGCGCTCTGCGGCCCGCGGGGAAGTCGTCGTCTGGTTGAAGTGCGTCCGCCTCAGGCCTTGGGCGGAGTATTGCCGGTTTCGGTGGGCCCAGACGGGGCCATCCCGGCGAACGTGTCCATCAGTCGGCCGAAGTCCATCGGGAAGGGAAAGACGATCGTCGAGTTTTTCTCTCCGGCGATGAAGCCGAGCGTGCCCAGATAGCGAAGCTGCATCGCCTCCGGCCGGCCGGAGAGGATATCGGCGGCTTCCAGCAGCTTCTGCGCCGCCTGCTGCTCGCCCTCGGCGTTGATCACCTTGGCCCGCCGCTCGCGCTCGGCCTCCGCCTGCCGGGCGATGGCGCGGACCATCAGCTCGTTGATGTCGACGTGCTTGATCTCGACATTGGCCACCTTGATGCCCCAGGCGTCGGTCTGGGCGTCGAGGATCTCCTGGATGTCGTTGTTGAGCTTGTCGCGTTCGGCCAGCATCTCGTCGAGCTCGTGCTTGCCCAGCACCGACCTGAGCGTCGTCTGCGCCAGTTCGCTCGTCGCCTGCATGAAGTCCTCGACCTGGATCGTCGCATTTTCCGGATCGATCACCCGGAAATAGATCACCGCGTTGACCCGGACGGAGACGTTGTCGTGCGAGATGACGTCCTGGCTCGGCACGTCGAGTACCCGCGTGCGCAGATCGACGCGGACCATTTGCTGGACGTACGGGATCAGGATGATGAGCCCCGGCCCGCGCACGCCGGTGAAGCGGCCGAGCGTGAAGATGACGCCGCGCTCGTACTCCCTGAGAATCTTGATCGCCGCAGCCAGGAACAGCAGGACGATGACGATGATCGGGATGTAGAAGGCCAAATCGGTCAGCATGACTCAGGTCCTTTCCTGGCTCGGCTCCTCCTCGTCGGGCACGACGGTCAGCGTCAGTCCCTCGAGCCTTGTCACCCGGACGTGTGCCCCCTTCTTCAGCGGGACGTCCGCGGCCGCCCGCCAGCGCTCGCCGTGCACGTGCACGTGTCCGCTGCCGCCGCGCCAGTCGAGCACTTCGGCACGGGCGCCGATCAGTTCCTCGCGGCCGCTCACCACCTTGCGCCGGAACGCGCGGGCCGCGACAGGCACCACGAGCACCGTGAAGGCGAGGCTTGCCACCGCCACCGCCGCGATCACCGGCCACGCGAGCGTGACACCGGGCACGTCCGTGTCGAACAGGATCGTCGCGCCGATCACGAAGGCGACCGCCCCACCGATGCCCAGCACCCCGAACGAGGGCGTGAATACCTCCCCGACCATCAGCGCCAGACCGAGCACGATCAGCCCGAGCCCCGCGTAGTTGACCGGCAGGGCCGCCAGCGCGTAGAGCCCGATCAACAGGCTGATGGCGCCAATCGTTCCCGGATAGAGCGAGCCCGGGTTCATGAACTCGAAGATCAGGCCGTAGATGCCGATCATCATCAGGATCAGCGCGACATTGGGATTGGTGATGGCGGCCAAGAGTTGCGTCCGCCAGTCCGGCTCGACGTGCTCGGCCACCATGCCGGCCGTATCGAGTGTGATCTCCCGGCCCTCGACGCTGACCGTCCGCCCGTCGGCCTGACGCAGCAGATCGTCGATGTCGCGGGCGACGAAGTCGATGACGTTGTCCCGCGCCGCCGCCGCCGCCGACAGGCTGGCCGCCTCGCGCACCGCCCGCTCCGCCCAGTCGGCGTTGCGGCCGCGCAGTTCGGCGAGCGAGCGGATATAGGCGACCGCATCGCTGACAGTCTTCGCCTCGGAGGGGTTGCGCGGCGAGCGGGCCGGCTGATCGCCCTCCTCGCCCGACCGGGTCTCGTCCTTCGATTCGTCGCGTTGATCATCACGCCCGAACGGCAGGCCGCCGCCGCCGATCGCGACCGGCGTCGCCGCGCCGAGATTGGTGCCCGGCGCCATCGCCGCCACGTGACTGGCATAGAGGATGTACGTGCCGGCGCTGGCCGCCCGTGCCCCGCTGGGAGACACGAATGTCGCCACCGGCACCGGCGAAGCGAGGATACCGCGGATGATCTCCCGCATCGATGTGTCGAGACCCCCGGGCGTGTCGATGCGCAGGATCACCAGCCCGGCACCATCCTCGCCGGCGCGTTCCAGTCCGCGGTTGAGGTAGTCCGCCGTCGCCGGACCGATCGCCCCGTCGACATGCAGCACATGCACGGAACGGTCCGCCTGGGCGAAGGCCGTCGACGCCATGCCGGCAGCGGCCAGGACGACGCCCAGAACGGCGACCGGCAGCCACGCGCGGCAACTCCGGATGGTCCACATG
>JAEYRQ010000535.1 GCA_023435545.1 Pseudomonadota bacterium
GGGCCGCTCCGCGTGATCTCGGACGGGCTCACTGGCACTCGTATGAGACGCCCATCGCATCGTCGATCTGGCGGACGACGGCCCAGTGCTCCTTGAAGGTGATCGGGATGAACTGCGCCTCGCCGGACTTGGAAAACTCCTCGGCGAGCAGCGAGCCTTCCCAGGGATAGGAGAAGAACGCTTCCTGGATCTTCTCCTGCAGCTCCGGCTTCAGATTGTAGACGACACCGTAGCCGGTGGTCGGGAAGGTCTGGGACTTGTAGAGCGTCACGATCTGCTCGGGTTTCACCACGTCGCGCTCGAACATGCGCGCCATTACCGAGTTGGCGATCGCCGCCGCGTCATAGTCCTTGTTGGCGACGCCGAGGACCGAGTTGTCGTGCTTGCCGGAGAACGCCGGGGTGTAGTCCGTCTCGGGTTCGAGGTTGTATTCGGCCTTCAGCAGCGCCGAGGGCGCCTTGTAGCCGGAGTTGGACGTCTCGGACGTGAAGGCGAGCTGGCGCCCCTTCAGATCCTCGATCTTGGTGATCCCGGAATCCGGGTGGGTGATGATCTCCATCTCGTAGCCGAAGCTGCCGTCTTCCGAAGCCATGATCGTGAACGGCCGGAAGCCGGCGCAGGCGACTGCGATCGGATTGGAACCGGTGTTGAAGCCGGCGACATGCAGCCTTCCGGCCCGCATCGCCTCGATCTGTGCCGCATTCGACTGGACAGGGAAGAACTGCACCTTCTTGCCGGTGACCTCCTCCATGTGCTTCAGGAAGCCTGCCCAAACATTGGCATAGACCGCCGGATCCTCTACCGGGGTGTAGGCGAAAATAAGCGTCGACGGATCGACCTGCTGGCCCGGGTCACTGGGAACATCAGCGATCAGGTCGCCGTCGTCATCCGTGTAGCGTGAATCGAGCTTGAACTCGGCCTGTCCGGCGGCGGTGAGCATGAAGGTCGCGCAGCCGGCAACTGCCAGGCGCTTGGCGATAGCGTCGATGGTCATTGTCTGTCCTCGTTGTCCCGGTTGCGATCCGGTGCGGCGGTTGGCAGTCATTATCTGCTGCCGGTCTCATCGAGGGTTCCACCACATCCTCCCCACGCGATAGCAACTCTGTCTGACAACGGCATGACAGGGCAAGTCCCTGCATCGAGGATTGTTTTGCCGCCGGTGGAAAGTCTTGTCACGGACTGCCCGCGCGCCAAGCCTGGGTGCGCCGCTGGATCACCCTGCCAACGCCCAGATGCGCGATGCGTATGACGACGTTGGTGTAGAAGATCATCATCCCCATCGCCGCCGCAGCCGGCAGTTGTCCGGCATCGTCCATGTTCAGGACGGCGACCGAGGCGAGCGTCGTCTGCGGCGAGTAGAGGAACACCACCGCGGAGACCGTCGTCATGGCGTTGACGAACAGGTAGATCCAGATGTCGAGGATCGCCGGGGTGCATACCGGCACCGTCACCCGCGCGAACACCTTGGTCACCGGCTGCTTCAGCGAGGCGGAGACGGACTCGAACTCCGGGTCCATCTGCTTGAGCGCGGTGACGGCGCTCAGGTGGGCCACGGTGTAGAAGTGGGTGATCGTCGACAGCACCAGGATCGCCATGGTGCCGTAGATGACGTTCAGCGGGTTGGCGGGATCGTTGAAGAAGAAGATGTAGGACAGCCCCAGCACCATGCCGGGGACCGCCATCGGCATCATCGCCAGGAACTGGACGCCCGCCCTGCCCGTCTCGAAGGCGCGCACCTTTTCGACCACATAGGCGCCGAGGAAGATCACACCCGTTCCCGCGAACGCCGTCCACAGGCCAGCCGGATCGAGTTGCCGTAGCTCTTCCAGCCGCCGCCATCGGCGATGGTTGAAGTCGTAGTGGCGCAGCGTAAAGTCGAGATTGTAGGGCCAGAACGTCACCAGCGCGGCGTACTGGCACATCGCCAGAATGCCGAGGATCATCGCCGAGACGGCAGCGCAGTAGACGAACATCGTCCGGTCCAGACGAGCGTTCGGCTTCGGCGTGTATGGAACCGCGCGCGACGACAGGAGCGCCACCTGGCGGCGCGTCGCGAAGCGGTCGACGACAAAGGCAAGCACGGCAGGGATCAGCAGCACGATCGAGACGACCGCGCCCATCTCGAAGTTCTGCTGTCCGACCACCTGCTTGTAGATGTCGACCGCCAGCACGTTGTACTGGCCGCCGATCACCTTCGGCACACCGAAATCGGTGATCGTCAGGGTGAAGACGACAAAGGCCGCCGAGATCAGCCCGTAGCGCGCGCCGGGCAGCGTCACCGTCCAGAACACCTTGCGCGGCGGCGCCCGCAGGACGGTTGCGGCTTCGTACAATCGGGAATCGGAGATCGACAGAGCGATGGTGATGATGATCAGCGCGTGCGGAAAGGTGAAGATCACGCTGGCGACAACGATGCCGATCGGACCGTAGATGGACTGCCCCATCAGCATGTCGCGCAGGAAGCCCTGGTTGCCGAACAGATAGATCAGCCCGATGCCGGGCAGCAGCGACGGCACGAGGATCGGGACCAGCCCGATGGTCTTGAACGCGCCCTTGAACGGCATGCGCGTGCGCGTCAGCGCGTAGGCGAAGCCGAAGGCCAGCGTCACAGTGATGATGGTGGTGATGATCGCGACATAGAGCGAGTTGCCGACCGAGCCGAACAGCGCCGGCGTCGTGACGTAGCGCAGGTAGTTCGAGACGGAGCGCTCCGTTCCTGCCCGGAACACGAGGTAGCGGATCTCCTCCCTCGGGATCTCCACCCACTCGTTCAGCGGCAACCGTTGGCGGCGTAGTTCAGTCGTGGCCGGCTGGCCGGAGCGGTTGATCACCCGGTAGGCAACGGCCGCGCTGTCCGCCGCATCCCAGTCGGGGAACAGGCGCGCGGCGGGAATGGCGCTGGAGCGGGCGGCCTGCTGGATCGCATCGGCGAACCCGGCCTCCTCTGCCCAGTCCCCAAGCGAACGCACCTCCTCGCCACCGTCCGCCATGACGCGGGCGATCTCGATGGTGTCGTAGTGGAAGGTCCGCACCTCGAACGACTTTGACACCATGGTCGCCAGCGGCAGGGCGAGCGCGGCGATGAGATAGATCGCGATCACCGCGAGGAACGCCCGCATGATCCAGTCGTCGCGTCCGAGCCTCGGCCGCACTTTGGGATCCGGAGGGGCAACCGTCGCCACCTGCAGCGCTGCATCAACCACGGGCGCCCTCCGGATAGAGACGCAGCCGGTCGGCCGGGAGCGCGAAGGAAACCTCCGCGCCTTCGCGCAGCTCGATCTCGCGTGCCCGAACGATCGGAAGATCGATCCTGATACCGGCCGCGCCAGCACCCGTACGATGCAGGCCGACCCGGACGAACGAGCCGAGGAACTCGATCCACGCAATCTCGCCGGTGACGACGTTGGGCCCTTCCCGCTCGCCCAGCACGATATCCTCCGGCCTGATCGCAACGGTGACCGCTGCCCCCGCCGGGACACCCTCGACATCGCAGCCGAGGTCCGCTCCGTAGGCATGGAGCCGGCCGGGACCTGCCATGAAGCCGGGCGCGAAATTCATGGTGCCGATGAAGTCGGCCACGAATGCCGAGGCAGGCGTCGCATAGATTTCAGTCGGCGTGCCGACCTGCTCAATCGTGCCCTGGTTCATCACCACGATCCGGTCGGCCATGGTTAGCGCCTCCTCCTGGTCGTGCGTGACCATGATCGTGGTGACGCCGAGGGTGCGCTGCAGCTTCTTGATCTCGAAGCGCAATCGCACCCGCACTTTGGCGTCGAGCGCCGACAGCGGCTCGTCGAGCAGCAAAAGGCCTGGCGAGGGCGCCAGAGCCCGCACCAGCGCCACGCGCTGCTGCTGGCCGCCGGAGAGTTGCGCCGGATACTTCTCGGCCTGATCGGCGAGGCCGACCATGTCGAGCAGTTCCTCCACGCGCCGCTTGACGTCGGCGCGGCGCATGCCGCGGTTCTCAAGTCCGTAGGCGACGTTTCTGCGGATCGTCAGATTGGGGAACAGGGCGTAGGACTGGAACACGATCCCGAAATCGCGCTCGCTCGGCGGCAGCGCCGAGATGTCGCGACCGCCCTGGTAGATCCGGCCGGTGGTCTGGATGTCGAGGCCGGCGATCGCCCTCAAGAGCGTGGTCTTGCCGCAGCCCGAGGGGCCGAGGAAGCAGACGAACTCGCGGTGGGCGACCTCGAGGGATACGCCCTTCAGCGCGGCGAACTCTCCGAAGCGCTTGGTGACGTTGTCGATGGCGAGATAGGGGCCGCCCCGAGAGGCGCTGTCCGGGCCGGCTGTGGCCATGTGATCTCCCCCATCCGGGCTCCCGGATCGCCGCCGCAGCGGCGTCCGGGAGGTCGCAAGTCTTGATCGGGAGGGCCGTCCCTCACTTCGGCTGCGACTTGCCGTCGTAGCGCTTCTGCCACTCCTCGAGGATACGGGCACGGTTGGTGGCCGCGAACTCGAAGTCATTGTCGATCAGCATTTCGGTGAAGTTGGCCGGCAGACCCTCGAGCGGCTTGGCGATGCCGTCGACGGCGACGATGGCGTAGCCCTCGTTGTACATGCGCATCGCGTCCTCGCTGACCGCCCAGTCGATGAGCGTCTCGGCCGCCTCGACGTTCGGCGTGCCGCGCACGATCGCCGCCGCCTCCATGTCCCAGCCAACGCCCTCCTCCGGGATCACCACCTCGATCGGGGCGCCGTCGGCCCTGGTGCGGGCGGCACGGTACTCGAAGGAGATGCCGACCGGATACTCGCCGGCACCGGCCATGCGGCAGGGCGCCGACCCGGAGTGGGTGTAGACGCCTATGTTGTCGTGCAGCCTGTCCATGTACTCCCAGCCGCCCTCCTCGCCGAAAAGCTGCAGCCAGCTCGACACGTCGAGGAAGCCTGTGCCCGAGGAGTTCGGGTTCGGCATGACAATGGAGTCCTTGTAGACCGCGTTCGTCAGGTCGCCCCAGCTCTTGGGCAAGGGCAGCCCCTTCTTCTCCGCCTCGACTGTGTTGAAGCAGATAGCAGCCGCCCAGACGTCCATGCCGACCCACTCCGGGGGATTGGCCGGATCGCGGAACTTGGCGTTGAGCTTGTCCAGGCCCTTCGGCGCATACGGCTCGAGCATCCCCTCGGACTTCATCAGCATCAGCGAGGTCGCAGCCAGGCCCCAGATCACGTCGGCCTGCGGATTGTCTTTCTCGGCCAGGAGCTTGGCGGTGATGATGCCGGTGGAATCGCGAACCCAGTTGATCTTGATATCCGGATGGGCCGCATTGATTTTCTCTGCGTAGGCGGCCAACTGATCGGCCTCGATGGCCGTATAGACGGTGAGCTCCGTCTCGGCCTGCGCGGTCTGCGACAGAGCGAACATCATTGCAACTGCGGCGAACAGCCGGAGCGGTATCCGGGTTGTGGTCAAGGAAGCCTCCCGATTATTGGACACGCCTGGAGTCCCGCCGCAGGGACCCTCGTGGCGGGAATGGGCGGACGATGGGGAGGCAGAGCGACAGAGAGGCGACGATTGGATGAACGAAACATGACAGGACACAAAAGGCGAGCAATGGCATCGCCACCTCTCGGTGGCGGGTCGATCAACTGCAACCAGTCCCGCTGCAAATCGGGCCCTGAGCGCCGCAGCCTGGTATCGACGTCGCTGAGTGGGGTGTGCTAATCGGGCACCCGGACATGCAAACGAAGGCGGCCGGGATGGAATTGGAGATCGAGCAGCGCCAACTGCTGCGCAAGATGCGGGCGATGTTCCCGAACGGCGGTATGGGCAACCACATCGTGCTCTGTCCGAAGTTCAACACGATCTACGTCCAGATCGAAAAGGCCGGTTGCTCGACGATCAAGCTCCTGCTGCACCGGGCACATACGGGCGACATGACCGAGGTCTCGGGAAGCATCCACGCCCAGCACCAGCTGCCCTTCCCTCGCGACCTCGGGTGGCCTGCTGTACTC